>NZ_JBJHAC010000007.1:0-171392 GCF_054050835.1 Blastococcus sp. SYSU DS0510
CCGAGCCAACCCCGACCGTCAACGCGACCGCCTGATCACCCAGCTCCGCGCCCTCGGCTACCGCGTCACCCTCGACCCCGTGGCATAGATCCGTAGGCCAGCTGCGGTCGATTTACTTCACAGCAGCGGAGCGGCTTCGAGCGGGGTGAGCTCCTCGTCGGTGGCGCTGACGAACATGTGCTGGGCCACGCCCATCGGCAGCACGTACCCGTCGAGGCTGACCGAGCCCTCGACGAGCTGAGCGGTCATCGTGACCCCCGGGCGCACCCCGTGCTCGGCCAGCGCGCGCAGCAGGTCGGCGTTCTCCTGCAACTGCTCGCTGATCCGGCGGATCACCACCGGACGCCCCTCGGCGGTGGCGGTGCCCGAGAGCAGCGTGAGCGAGTCCAGGACCGCGGAGGTCTCGCCGCCCAGCGGCTCGTCGCCGCGCAGCGCCTCGAGCCCGGGGATCGGGTTGCCGAAGGGCGACACCGTGGGGTTGCCCAGCAGCGACAGCAGGCGGCGCTCGACCGCCTCGCTCATCACGTGCTCCCAGCGGCAGGCCTCCTCGTGGACGTCGGCGTAGTCCAGGCCGATGACGTCGACGAGCAGGCACTCGGCGAGCCGGTGCTTCCGCATGACCGCGGTCGCGAGCTGGCGGCCCTCCTCGGAGAGCTGCAGGTGCCGGTCGCCCTCGACGGTGAGCAGGCCGTCGCGCTCCATGCGGGCGACCGTCTGGCTGACCGTGGGGCCGCTCTGGTGCAGGCGCTCGGCGATGCGGGCCCGGAGCGGGACGATGCCCTCTTCCTCCAGCTCGAAGATCGTCCGGAGGTACATCTCGGTGGTGTCGATGAGGTCGTTCACAGCTCTCCTCCGTGTCGGCGGCCAGTCTACGGGGCCGGGCGCGCGGCGCCGGGCTCCCGGCGGGCGGACTCGGCGACCGACCGGCCGGCACGGGACCCGGTAGCGTCCGGGCGGAGCCGCCCGCGCCCGTCCGGGCGCGCCGCAGGGGAGGTGCCATGAGCGACTCGGTCGCCGTCGTCTGGGATGACGCGCTGCTCGGATACACGATGGGTGGCGACCACCCGCTGCACCCCGTCCGGCTCGACCTGACGATGCGCCTGGCCGACGGGCTGGGTCTGCTCGCCTCCGACCGGCTGCAGGTGCTCAAGCCCGAACCCGCCGGCGAGGACCTGCTCACCCTGGTCCACGACCCGGTGTACCTGGAGGCGGTGCGCCGGGCGCCGGCCGACCCCGGCGTCGGCCACGGCCTGGGGACGGCGGACAACCCGATCTTCCCGGAGATGTACGAGGCCGCCGCCCTGATCACCGGGGGCAGCGTGCTCGCCGCCCGCCAGGTGCACACCGGCGCCGCGCAACACGCGGTGAACATCTCCGGCGGGCTGCACCACGCGATGCGCGGCAACGCCTCGGGCTTCTGCGTCTTCAACGACGCGGCCGTCGCCATCGCCTGGCTGCTGGGCCAGGGGTACGAGCGCATCGCCTACGTCGACCTCGACGTCCACCACGGCGACGGCGTCCAGGCCGCCTTCTACGACGACCCCCGCGTGCTCACGGTGAGCATCCACCAGACGCCGCTCACGCTCTTCCCGGGGACCGGCTTCCCGGAGGAGACCGGCGACCCCGACAAGGCCCTGGGCAGCGCGGTGAACCTGGCCCTGCCCAACGGCACCGACGACTCGTCCTGGCTCCGGGCGTTCACCGCCGTCGTCCCCAGCGTGCTGCGGGCCTTCCAGCCGCAGATCATCGTGACCCAGTGCGGCTGCGACGCCCACCACGAGGACCCGCTGGCCGACCTCGCCCTGACCATCGACGGGCAGCGGGCCAGCTACAAGGCCATGCACGAACTGGCCCACGAGATCTGCGACGGGCGCTGGGTCGCTCTCGGCGGGGGCGGGTACGGCCTGGTGCGCTGCGTGCCCCGGGCGTGGACCCACCTGATCGCCGAGGCCGGCGGCGCGAAGCTGGACCCGGCCACCGAGATCCCGGAGTCCTGGCGGGAGGACGTGCTCCGCCGCGGCCTGCGCGCCCGGCCACCGACACACATGACCGAGGGCGGATACACCGGCTTCTCCCGCTGGGACCCCTTCACCGAGTCGCGGGTCGACCGCGCGATCATGCGCACCCGTCGCGCGAGCTTCCCCTACTTCGGCCTGGACCCGGACGACCCCCGTGATTGAGGACCACCCAGCCTCCCACCACCCGCAAGCTCGTGGTGGGACCCTGCTGGGCGGCCGGAGGCTGCTGTGACGACCGAAGAATCCGCCCCTCCCGCGCCGCCGCCGGGCTGGGAGGCCGACATCGTCGCGGCCGACGGCGGCACGGTGCACCTGCGGCCGATCTGCCCCGAGGACGCCGACGGCCTCAACGGCCTCATGGAGCGCAGCAGCGACCAGACCCGCTACTACCGGTTCTTCGGGCCGATGAAGCGGCTCTCCGAGCGCGACCTGCACCGCTTCACCCACGTGGACCACGACTCCCGGGTGGCATTCGTCGTGCTGCTGGGCGACCAGATCGTCGCCGTCGGCCGCTACGACCGCTACCCCGGCACCGACGACGCGGAGGTCGCCTTCCTCGTCGAGGACGCCCACCAGGGGCGGGGGCTGGGCTCGGTGCTGCTCGAGCACCTCGCCGCCGCCGCCCGCGAGCGCGGGATCAAGCGCTTCGTCGCCGAGGTGCTGGCCCAGAACAGCAAGATGGTGCGGATCTTCCGCGACGCCGGTTACAAGGCGGAGCGCTCGTACGAGGACGGCGTCGTCCACCTCACCTTCCCCATCGAGCAGACCGAGGACGCGCTCGCCGTCGCCTACGAGCGCGAGCAGCGCAGCGAGTCCCGGTCGATCGCCCGGCTGCTGACGCCGTCGTCGGTCGCCGTCGTCGGCGCCAGCAACGACGACGGGAAGATCGGCAACGCCGTGCTCCGCCACCTGCTGGACTACGGCTTCGCCGGGCCGGTGTACCCGGTGAACCCGGGGGCCAGGCACGTGCGCGGCGTCCCCGCCTACGCCGACATCGAGTCCATCCCCGACGACCTGGACCTGGCGGTCCTCGCGGTGCCCGCGGACGAGGTCGCCGGCGTCGTGGAGGCCTGCCGTCGCAAGCGGGTCCGCGGGCTGGTCGTCATCTCCGGGGGGTTCGGTGAGTCCGGGCCCCAGGGGCGCGCCGCCGAGCGGGAGCTGGTGGCGTCCGCCCGGGCGTCGGGCATGCGGGTCGTCGGGCCGAACTGCCTGGGCGTCGTCAACACCGACCCCGAGGTGCGGCTCAACGCCAGCCTCGCCCCGATGGTCCCCGGCCGCGGCCGCGTCGGGTTCTTCGCCCAGTCCGGCGCCCTGGGCGTGGCGCTGCTCGAGCGGGCCCGCAGCCTCGGGATCGGCCTGTCGACGTTCGTCTCCGCAGGCAACCGGGCCGACGTGAGCGGCAACGACCTGCTGCAGTACTGGGCCACCGACCCGGGCACCGAGGTCGTGCTGCTGCACCTGGAGAGCTTCGGCAACCCCCGCAAGTTCGCCCGGCTGGCCCGCACCGTCGGGCGCACGAAGCCGGTGGTCGCGGTGAAGAGCGGCCGGCACGTCGGGGTCACCCCCGGCCTGGCCGGCACCTCGGTGGCCGTGCCCGAGCAGTCGGTGGCCGCGCTGTTCGCCTCGGCCGGCGTCATCCGGGTCGAGACCGTCGCGCAGCTGTTCGACGTCGGGATGCTGCTGGCCCACCAGCCCCTGCCGGCGGGGAGCCGGGTCGCGATCGTGGGGAACTCCACCGCGATCGGGGTCCTGGTCGCCGACGCCGTCCTCGAGGAGGGGATGGAGCTGGCGCACGCCGCGCCGGTGGACATCGGCGTCGCCGGCAGCGCGGAGGCGTTCCGGGCGGCGCTGCAGGACGCCGTGGACGACGAGGGCGTCGACGCCGTCGTCGCGGTGTTCCTGCCGCCGCTGATGGCGGGCTCCCAGGAGTTCGGGCCGGCGTTGCGCGAGGTGTCGGTGCGCGCGGGCAAGCCGATCGTGGCGAGCTTCCTGTCGACGGAGGGGATCCCCTCGGAGCTCGCCGTCCTCGACGAGCACGGCATGCCCGCGCGCGGGTCGGTCCCGTCGTACAGCACGCCGGAGCGGGCCGTCATCGCGCTGGCCAAGGTGTGCGAGTACGCCCGCTGGCGGCGCCGGCCCGTCGGCGAGGTGCCGGAGCTCCCCGACGTCGACGAGGCCGCCGCCCAGCGGATCGTCCACGGCGCGCTGGAGGGGGCGCCGGCCGGGCGGGAGCTCACCGACGACGAGCTGATCGGGCTGCTGGCCGCCTACGGCATCCCGCTGCTGGGCACCCGCACGGTCACCGATGCGGAGGCCGCGGTCGCGGCGGCGGAGGAGGTCGGCTACCCGGTCGTGCTCAAGTCGACCGCGCCGTGGCTGCGGCACCGGTCCGACCTCGGTGGCGTGCGGCTGGACCTCCCCGACGCCGAGGCGGTGCGCAGCGCGTTCGCCGCCATCCCGTCCGGCGATCCGGTGATCGTGCAGGAGATGGCCGCTCCCGGCGTGGCCACCGTGGTCGAGATCGTCGACGACCCGTCGTTCGGCGCGCTGGTCAGCTTCGGGCTCGGGGGCGTGGCCACCGATCTGCTCGGCGACCGCGCCTACCGCACCCTGCCGCTGACCGACCTGGACGCCGCCGAGCTGGTGCGCTCGCCGCGGGCCTTCCCGCTGCTGGACGGGTACCGGGGCTCCGAGCCGGTCGACCTCGCCGCGCTGGAGGACCTGCTGCTGCGGGTGGCCCGGCTGGCCGACGACCTGCCGGAGGTGCTGCGGCTCAGGCTGGAGCCGGTGATCGTCGGGCCGGCGAACCCGTGGCACGGCGGCCGCTCGCTGGTGGTCGCCGGCGGCACCGGGGTGGTGGGCCCGCCGACCGCCCGCGTCGACCCGGGTCCCCGCCGCATGCGCTCACCCGTCTGACGTCGGAGGCCGGGCGTCGAGACGGCGCGCGGAGTGGTGGTCAGCGGGGGGCGCGGCTGCTGCACTTCCTGCGACGGGTCCGACGTGCGACCGGAGGTCGGCGATGACCAGGTACGCCTTCGCCTACCGCGTGGGCTTCACGCCGTGGGAGCGGTACGCCACCGCGGCCGCCGCGAGCACCGGGGCCCTGCTGGCCCGGGAGAAGGCCGACCGCCCCACCCCGCCCGGACGGGCGCTGGACCTGGGCTGCGGGCGGGGCCTGTACACGAACGAGCTCGCGCGCCGGGGCTGGGACGCGGTGGGCATCGACGCCGCGCCCCGGGCGGTCCAGGCGGCCCGGCGTGACGCCGTCCCCGGTGCCCGCTTCGTGGTGGGCGACGTGACGGACCTGCCCGGGGCCGACGACACGGGGACGTTCGACCTCTTCCTCGACGTCGGCTGCTTCCAGGGTCTGGGAGCCGCCGGTCGGCAGGCCGAGGGCGCGGGCGTGTCGGCGCTGGCGAACGCCGGCGCGACGCTGCTGGTCCTCGCCTTCGGCCCCACCCGGGTGCGCTCCTCCGTCGGGGGCGTGTCCCCGGCCGAGGTCGAGGCCGCGTTCGTCGGGTGGGACGTGCTGTCGGTCGAGCCGGCGGACACCGCGGGGCTGGGCTGGCCGTTGAACCGCACCTCGCCGCAGTGGTACCGCCTCCGGATGCGGTAGGCAGGGGCTCCGTCGTCCTCCCTCACCGCCCAGCGTCCTCCCTCACCGCGGGCCGTGAGGGAGGACGCTGCATGATCAGGTCCCCTGATCGTGGCGGGCCACCGACGCGACGAGGGCCCGCCACCGGGTGGTGACGGGCCCTCGGGCCGATCGGCCGGTCGCGCCGATCAGGTGGTCGTGCGGATCAGGCGAGGTAGTCGCGCAGGGCGTCGGCGCGCTGCGGGTCGCGCAGCTTGGCCATCGTCTCGCGCTCGATCTGCCGGACCCGCTCGCGGGAGAGACCGAACTGCTTGCCGATCTGCTCCAGGGTGCGGGGCTGCCCGCCGTCCAGGCCGAAGCGCAGGACGACGACGTCGCGCTCGCGGTCCTCCAGCGTGGAGAGGACGTTGCGCACGTCGCCCTTCATCATCTGGAAGGCCACGGCGTCCTCGGCCACGGCCGCGTCGGCGTCCTCGATGAAGTCACCGAGACGGGACTCCTCGTCGGCGCCGACGGTCTGGTCGAGGCTGACCAGGTCGCGGCTGTACTCGAGCAGCTCGGTGATGCGCTCCTCGGGCAGGTCGAGCTCCAGGCCCAGCTCCTCGGCGGTGGGCTCCCGCTCGAGCTCCTGGTGCATGCGCCGGCGGGTGCGGACCACCTTGTTGACCTGCTCGGCCAGGTGGACGGGCAGCCGGATGGTGCGCCCGGAGTCGGCCATCGCGCGGGTGATCGCCTGGCGGATCCACCACGTCGCGTACGTCGAGAACTTGAAGCCCTTGGTGTAGTCGAACTTCTCGACGGCGCGGATCAGGCCGACGTTGCCCTCCTGGATGAGGTCCAGGAACGTCATGCCGTGGCCGGTGTAGCGCTTGGCCACCGAGACGACGAGCCGCAGGTTCGCCTCGAGCAGGTGGGCCTTGGCGGCCTTGCCGTCGGTGGCCAGGATCTTGTAGTCGCGCTTGCGGGCGGGCGTGAGGCCCTCCTGCTCGGCGAGCAGCCGCTCGGCGTAGAGCCCGGCCTCGATCCGCTTGGCCAGCTCCACCTCCTGCTCCGCGGTGAGCAGAGCGGTCTTGCCGATGGTGTTGAGGTAGACGCGCACGAGGTCGGTGGAGACCAGGCCGCTGGTGTCGGGCTCCCGCCGGGGGGCGCGCACGTCCAGGGTGTCGGTGGGGGAGGACTGCAGCAGCGTCACGATGGGTCTTCGTCCTTGCCTTGGTTTCGGATGCACCCGCCGGGCGGCGATGGGCGGCGGTGCTCTCCAGGCGTGGAGCGGGGGCCACGGTCCGGGGTCACCGGCCGGTCCCGCTCTTCTCTGTCCGGTGTGGTACGCCCTGCACAACGGCCACTGAGGGGTCCGGTGTTCCGCGATCCGGTCGTTCACAGCAAACCGACAGGGAGTGTCTTCGGTCACCTGCCGGTACCCGCCGCCGTGGAGTCCCAGACATGTCATTCCCATGACGAAGGCGGTGCGTCAGACCTCCAGCAGCAGGGTCATCGGCCCCTCGTTCACCGACGAGACGCGCATGCTCGCGCCGAAGACCCCCGTGGCCACGGTGGCGCCCCGGCGGCGCAGCTCGGCGACGACCTCCTCGACGAGCGGCTCGGCGAGTTCACCCGGGGCGGCGTCCTGCCACGACGGCCGGCGGCCCTTGCGGGTGTCCGCGTACAGCGTGAACTGGCTGACGACGAGCACCGGCAGCCCCAGGTCGGAGGCCGAGGCGGCGCCATCGGGGCCGGGGAAGATGCGCAGCTCGTGGATCTTGCGGGCCATCGCCCGGGCCCGGGCGGCGTCGTCGTCGCGACCCACTCCGACCAGTGACAGCAGTCCCCGCCCGATCTCGCCGACGACGACGTCGTCCACCGTTACAGCCGCTGCACCGACCCGGCTCACCACTGCGCGCACCGGGGCATCGTCCCCGGTGGCCGGAGTGCCGTGCGAGGGCGGTCAGGTCACAGGCGCCTGCCGGGTCTGCGCACAGCTCCGCCGCAGGTGGCGCGGCCACCCTGCTGCCGGACCGGTCACGAGGACCGGCCCGGACGGAGGAGCGGAACGTGCGGAAGAAACTGATCATCGCGACGACGGCCGGGGTGCTCGCCCTGGGCGGGGGGCTGGCGGCCGCGGTCCCGGCCCTGGCCGACGAGGACTCCTCGACCACCCGGCAGGACCGCATCCGCGACGCCCTCGCGGGGCTGGTGGACGACGGCTCCCTCACCGGGGCGCAGGCCGACGAGGTGGCCGCGACGCTGGCCGGCAGCGGGCTGGGCAGAGGTTCCGACCGGGGCGGTGGCCGGATGGACCTGGCGACGGCGGCGACGGCCCTCGGCCTCACCGAGGACCAGCTCCGGGAGGCGCTGGCCGCGGAGGGCACCTCGATGGCCGACGTCGCCGCGCAGCAGGGCGTCGCCGTGGACACCCTCGTCGACGCGCTCGTGACGGCCGGGCAGGAGCGCCTCGCCCAGGCCGTCGAGGACGGCGACCTCACCCAGGAGGAGGCCGACGAGCGCCTCCCGGAGCTGGAGGAGCGGATCACCGAGCGGGTGGCCGACGACGACCCACGTCCAGGCGGACGCGGGTGGCGCGACCGGGACTGACCCCCGACGCGGGGACGGCGGTGCCGCAGGGGCTCGCGGCACCGCCGTCAGCGGCCGTACCGACCGAGGGGCGGCGTCGGCTCCAGGCAGCCCCACACCACCTTGCGGCCCGCGTGCACGTCCCAGCCGTGCGCCGGGCAGAGCGCGGCGACCAGGTTCAGGCCCATGCCGCCGGCGGCGGGGTCCCGGTCGACGGGCGGGCTGGGTGGCCGGTCGGCCGCGGCGTCGCTCACCTGGAGGAGCCAGCCGCCCGACGTGCCGGTGACCGTCACCCGTACCGGCGGAGCACCGTGCCGCAGCCCGTTCGAGACCAGCTCCTCGAAGACCAGCATCAACCGGTCGAGGTCGTCGTCGCCGGGATCGGTCACGGCGGCCGCATCGGCCACCGCGGTGCGCAGCTGGGCGCGGCCGGCGCTGACCTCGGCCGCCGTCGCCGGCTCGCCGCGCCAGATGGGAGGCGCCCCCGCGTCGGGCGCCGGCGGTGGCTGGTGCGCCCAGAAATTCTCTGTCATCTACCTCTCCCGGGATGCCGGAGGACCGACATGCGAGAGGTCCTCGTCCCCAGGAGAGCTGTGGTGCGCACCCGTCGAGCGACCGGACCCGTGCTGTTAGAGCTCCGTCCACCCCGCGGTACCCACTCGCCGGCGCGGTAAGCGGCGGCACGGTGGCGCTCTGTCGATCCGGAGGCTCCGCGGGGAGCCGGCCGCCCTGAACCTGCCGGTGAGCCGGTCCCTCCGACGTGGAGCGGCCCGGTGCGTGCCCCGCACCGGGCCGCTGCGTGGGGCGCCGTCCGCAGGGGCTGGTCCCAGCGTGCCAGAATCGGGTCGTCCGCGATCCGGTTGTCGACAGCGAGGACTGTCCCGGTCGTGAGGGGAGGCTCTGCGTGACCGGCCAGGGAGTTCCACCGGGACCGGTGCTGCTCGAGCTGGTCGACCGGCTGGCGCACGAGATGCTGGCCCGGTCGGACCCCGACGACGTCCTCGCCCGCGCCGTGGAGCTCGCCGTCGCGAACATCGAGGGAGCGACCAGCGCCAGCATCACGGTGCTGGAGCGCCGGGACGTCTCCACCGCTGCCGCATCGGGAGACCTCGCCCGCGCCGGTGACTCGCTGCAGTACCAGCTGGGCGAGGGCCCCTGCCTGGATGCGGCGGCGGGCGCCGAGGTGGTGCACAGCCAGGACGTCGCCGACGATCCGCGCTGGCCGCGCTGGGGGCCGGCGGCCGCCACCGACCTCGGGGTGCGCAGCATGCTGTCGGTGCAGCTGCGGAGCCGCCGGAGCGCCTGGGGCTCGTTCAACGTCTACGGTCGGCAGCCCGACGCCTTCGACGGCTCCGCGATCGCCCTGGCCGTCAGCTTCGCCGGCCACTCCGCCATCGCCCACGCGCGGGCGTCCGACCGGCGGAACCTCGAGGCGGCGCTCGTCACCCGCAACCTCATCGGCCAGGCCCAGGGCGTGCTGATGGAACGACACAAGATCACCGCCGACCGGGCGTTCGAGGTGCTCGTCGCGACCTCCCAGGCGAGCAACACCAAGCTCGTGGAGATCGCCCGGCGGGTCATCGAGACCGGCGTCAGCCCGCCCGGCGTCGGCCGCTGATCCGGGCCTGACCCTCCGCGGACCTCGACCGGGCTTTCTCCCGGCGGTGAGCATCCCCGGCCGGGTCCGGGTACAGGGGGCCATCGAGCACCGTTGCCGAGCGCCGGAGCGCCGGTGGCGCGAGGTCGAGGAGGACGTCATGGCGGCAGACGAGGACACCGGCGACGCGCGTGGCACCGTCGTCCGGGGTCTGCGGAGCACGGTGGGGCGGGAGAGCACCACGTTCGGCTTCTCGATCCTGGTCACCGTCACCTTCGGGGTGTGCCAGGTGACCCAGGGGTCGCCGGATCTGGCGCGCATCTACCTGTACGCGGCCGGTGCGGTCCTGTCGTTCACGCTGCTCGAGGGCATCCTCTCGAGGGGTTTCCGGCGCCCGATGCCGCAGCACCCCACCCAGACGCTGGCGCTGGGTACGAGCATGAACATGCTGTCCGTGCTGGTCGGGCTGGGCGCCGCGACGCTGGTGAGCGTCTGGTTCTCCCACCTCGCCGTCTGGGCGCTGGCGCCGTTCGTCGCCGGCGTCGGCTACCTGGTGACCGAGAGCCTGGAGGCCGCGCTCGCGGAGCGGATCCTCGTCTCCTCCGGAGATCCTGAGGCGCAGGACGTGTCGGGGTAGGCGCCGGGGCGACGAAGGCAGCGGCGCCCGCGCAGGGGATCAGGCTCCGTCGGAGGTGTAGGGGTGGACCGAGGCCCCGTCCCCCATCTTGTCGGAGCCGATGACCGCGAAGCTGCCGTCGGCCTGGAGGATCACCGCCGCGACGTCTCGCAGCGACCCGAAGCCGTTCTCCCGCGCTGCTGAGTGGAGGTCCGACTCGATCATCCGGTGCCGGCGCATGGCCCGGTCGACCGGCCGCCCGTCGTGGTAGAGCAGCGTGGGGCCGGGATCCAGCAGGCTCTTCAGGGCAGGCCAACGGGCACGGCCTGCCGCGAAGGCCCACTGCAGCGAGACGAGCAGCGCGAACGTCACGAGAGCTTCGACCAGGGACACCTCGGAAGCGGTGAGCACCCGACCGAACGCCGAGCCGAGCGTCACCGTGATGATGAAGTCGAACGGTGTCATCTTCGCCATGTTGCGGGGGCCGGTACCGCGCAGCAGCAGGGCCAGCCAGACGTATCCGACCACGCCGATCAGCACGATGCGCAGGATCGGGTCCCAGCTATCCCAGAGGAACTGGACCTGGTTCACGCGGCGACCTCCGTCGGTGTCGGGGCTGCGGGAAACGGCGGGATCGCGGCCGGAACGCCGCGCTGCCGCAGCCACCGGGCGATCGGCTCCGGCATGGCCACGCGGGCGATCCGGAGCTCCTGCGCAGCAGCGTCCGACCCAGCATCGCCCAGCGGGACGCCCATGGCGCGGTCGCGGGCTGCCGCGCCGACCGCCTCGGGCCGCGCCGTGGTGCTCCCCGGGTGCCGGCGGGGGACGCCCCGCCGTGCCGGTCTGCCGACCTGGCTGCCGGGGCAAGGACGCGCCTCGACGGGACCGCTGCCGCGGCGGCTTGCCGGAGGTCCGGGTCCGGCGAGGTGCGGGCGACCCGTGGGCATCGAGCTCCCGCCCGACGGGGCAGTGGTGGAAGCCCGGGCAGCCCGCCTCAGCCGCCCTGCTCGCGCACCATCTGCCCGAGCGGGTCGTCCCGGGTCGGCTGCACGGATCCCGACAGCGCGCCCTCGGTGTCCGCGCCGGTGGATTCCCCGGCCTCGAGGGCGCGGAGGATCCGCTCGACCAGGTCCGGACCCGAGTCGTCGGGGATGGATACCACCTGACAGCTCACACGCCCCCGGTGGGCTGACCACGGCCCGTCACGGCAGCAGGCTGTCTTCGAGTGTGGTGCGCAGCCAGCGCTCGTACCGGTCCGGTGACCAGCCGCACTGCACCCGGAACATGTGGTGCAGCTCGGGGCTGGTGAGGGCCCACAGGACGGCGGCTGCCTCGTCCACCGGCATCGCGTCCCGCAAGGGGCCGTTCGAAGCGATCCATCCCGCGACGGTCGTCATGGCCTGCCGCCGCTGGCGCAGGTGGAGATCGTCGCGCATGGCCGCGACGTCGGCATCGACCGCGGCAGCGCCGCGCAGCATGTCATCGACCGGAGCGATCCGCTCCAGCTGGCCGAGGATGCCGTGGGCGAAGGCCGCGATCTGCCGACGCTGGTCTGTCTCGGCCCGCATGGCCTGTGGATCCGGTCTGTCCAGCAGCGGGACGTCGGCGTCGTCACCCCCCACGACGGTGTCCAGCGCCGCCTGCAGCAGACCGCGCTTGGAGCCGAAGAGGTGGAACACCGTGTCGACCGACACCTCGGCGCCGCCGGCGACCGCGGCCAGGGTCGTGCCGGCGTAGCCCCGGGTGAGGAACAGGTCGACGGCCGCCGCGACGATCCGGCGTCTGGTGCTCCTCGCCCGCTCGGCGCGCAGCGGGGAGCGGTACGGCCGTCGGTTGACAGGGTCCGCCACGGGGAGCACGCTACCGGTATTCGTCCTAGTGCAACTAGGACCGAAATGACGAGAGGTGCCGCATGAGCACCGGATACGCCATCGCCTACCGGCTGGGCATCACCCCGTGGGAGCGCGCAGGCAGGGAGGCAGCCAGCCAGTTCGCCGCACTGCTGTCCCGGGAGGAGGCCGAGCGGACCCCGCCGTACGGACGCGCCCTCGACCTGGGCTGCGGAACCGGTGCGCACTCCCTGGAACTGGCCCAGCGGGGTTGGGCGGTGACCGGGATCGATGCCGTGGGCGCCGCCGTGCGCCAGGCCCGGGCGCGCGCGGCCGAGCAGGGGGTCGACGTCACGTTCCTGGAGGGCGACGTCACCGCCCTGCGGCGGGCCGACGTGGGCGAGGTCGGCTTCTTCCTCGACGTCGGGTGCTTCCACGGGTTGACGGACAGCCAGCGAGTGGCGGTGGGGGACGGGGTCACCGCCGTCGCCGCCCCCGGCGCGACCCTGCTGATGCTCGCCTTCTGGCCGGGGCGGCGCTCCCTCCTGCCGCGCGGGGCCGGCCGCGGTGACGTCGAGACCGCCTTTCCCGGCTGGACCCTCGCCGACGAGGTGCTCGCCGACGTGACCGGGATGCCCGGCCCGCTCCGGCGGACCGCGCCGCGCTGGTACCGCCTGCGAAGAGCGTGACGGCGGAGCGGTCGCCGTGGCGGTGGGTCATCGCCAGGAGCCCCTCCTACGGCACGATCTCGGTGTGCCGACGCTTCGCATCGCCCAGGACGACGCCGCCGACGAGCTGCTCAGCCGTGACCCGCTCGCGCTGCTGATCGGGATGCTGCTGGACCAGCAGTTCCCGATGGAGCGCGCCTTCGGTGCTCCGCGGCTGCTGGCCGACCGCCTCGGCGTGGAGGCGCTCTCGGCCGAGCAGCTGGCGGCGATGGACCCCGAGGAGCTCGTCCGGGTGTTCCAGGGTCCTCCGGCGCTGCACCGGTACCCCGGCTCGATGGCGGGCCGGGCCCAGGAGGTGTGCCGCGCGCTGGTCGAGCGCTACGACGGCCGGGTCGAGGGGCTGTGGGCGGACGGCTGCGACGGCGCCACCCTGCTGAAGCGGCTCAACGGTCTGCCCGGCTTCGGTGCCCAGAAGTCGAAGATCTTCCTGGCCCTCCTCGGCAAGCAGTACGGCGTGACGCCGCCGGGTTGGCGGGAGGCCGCGGGCGACTACGGGATCGACGGCTCCCGGCGCTCGGTGGCCGACATCACCGGCCCCGAGTCGCTGGCCGAGGTGCGGGCGTTCAAGCAGGAGCAGAAGCAGGCGGCCAAGGCGGCCGCGCAGGGCTGACCGGGTCGCCTGCACCGGGCCCGTCCCAGTGGCACCATGGGGGCGGTCCGGAGAGCCGCAGGGGCGATCCCCCGCGGACACCGGCCAGCGAGGGGAAGGGTGCCCGTGGCCTCGAGCCAGCAGTTCCCGCGTACACGCAAGCCGGAGCCGGTGCTCATCACCGAGGCGGCCCCGAGCCTGGCCGAGCAGCAGGCCCGCCGGAAGCGGCGGTACGCGATCACGATGGCCATCCGTGGCGTCGCGCTCATCCTGGCCGCCGTCTTCTACAAGATCGTCTGGTTGATGGTCATCCTGGCGATCTTGGGCACCGTGCTGCCGTGGATCGCCGTCGTCATGGCCAACGACCGGCCGCCGAAGCCGCGGACCCGCCTCCAGGGCGTCGACGTGCGCCCCGACCGCGTCCTGGAGAACCCCGCCCGCTCCGGGCGGATCATCGAGGGCTGAGCGTCCCGACCGGCGCCTGCACGTGGTGGCGGCCGATCGGCAGCACCGGCGGCCGGCCCGACGTCGGGTCCACCACGACCGGGCTCTCCAACCCGCAGACGGCGCGCACGCAACGCCTCGGTCAGCACGCCGGCGGCGCGCAGGCGCCCGTCGGCCAGGGCGATGAGGTGGTCGGCGTAGCGCGCGGCCATGTCCAGGTTCTGCAGCACCATGACGACGGTCGTGGCGCGGGCCCGGTCGAGGTCGGTCAGCGGGGGACGACGAAGCCGATCGGGCCACCCCCTCATCCGAGGCCGGCGGCGAGCTCGTCCCCCGGGGCCACGGAGTTCAGGCTGCGGTGGAGAGCAGGCCCACGGCGAGGAACGGCAGCACCGTGCCGATGGCCGGGGCGATCGGCCCAGGTGAGGCTTGCCCAAACCTGGGCGACGCCCCCACGCGCCGAGGTCGCGATCCGGTGACGCGGCCGGGGTCAGCGTGCGCCGGCGCGGCGGACCACCTCGGCCGCGCGGGCCAGCCCGGCATCGAGCGCCTCGCCGGGGGTGGGCCGCGGCCCACCCAGCCACGCGGCGAGCAGCCCGGCGGCGAACGCGTCGCCGGCGCCGGTGGTGTCGACGACGTCCGTGGGATGGGCGGGCCGGTGCACGAGCTCGTCGCCCGCCGCCCACAGGGCGCCGTCGGCGCCGAGCGTGACGACGGCGATCGCGTGCCGGGTGGCCAGCGCCCGCGCCGCCGCGGTGACGTCCGCGCAGCCGGTGAGCAGCCGCGCCTCCTCCGCGTTGGGGAGCACGAGCGTCGCGACCGCGGTGTCCGCGAGCCACCGGTCCACGCCGTAGGCGCGCAGCGGGCCGGTCGAGGCCGGGTCCACCGAGACGCTGCACCCGGCAGCCGCCGCCGTGCGCAGCGCGGCCAGCCCGGCGTCCCGGGGGCCGGGGTCCAGCAGGGTGTAGCCCGACAGGTGCAGGTGGCCGCCCGGCGGGGGAGCCGGGACGTCGGCCGGGCGCAGCGCGAGGTTGGCGCCGCGGTCGGCCAGCATGCTGCGCTGCCCGTCGGGCTCCACCAGGCTGACGATCGTCCCGGTCGCCGCGCCGGGCACGGTGCGCAGCCGCAGCTCCACGCCGCCCGACGTCAGCTCGGCGGACAGGCCGGCGCCGGCTGCGTCGTCCCCGATGCAGCCGGCCAGCAGCACCGGCGTCCCGAGGCGGGCTAGGTGCGCCGCCACGTTGGCGCCCGCGCCACCGCCACGGCTGACGATCCGCGCGGGCCGGTCCGACCCCGGCGCCGGCTCCCCGGCGAGGACGGCGACGACGTCGGTGGCCACGTCGCCGACCACGACGACCCGGGGCTGCACGGTCGCGCTCAGGCGGTGCGGGCGGCCAGCGCCGCGGCGATCCGGCCGGCCAGCTCCGCGTTGCGCAGCACCAGCCGGACGTTCACCTCCAGCGTCGCGCCCTCGCTGGCCCGGTGCAGGTGGTCCAGGACGAACGGCGTGACGTCCTTGCCGCGCACGCCCGCCGCATCTGCCGCGGAGAGCGCGTCGGCGATGACGCGGTCGTGCAGCTGCCGGTCCAGCTGCTGGTCGACCGGCAGGGGGTTGGCCACGACCACGGCCCCCGGCGCCAGCCCGCGGCGGGCCGCGAACACCGCGGCGGCCTGCTCGGGGCCGGCGACCGACCAGTCCACGGTCGAGCCCGAGTCCGCGACGTAGAAGCCGGGGAAGGTGGTGGTGCCGTAGCCGACCACGGTGACCGACAGCGACTCCAGCCGTTCGAGGGTGGCCGGGACGTCGAGGATCGACTTCACGCCGGCGCAGACCACGACGACCGAGGTGCGGGACAGCGCCGTCAGGTCGGCGGACTCGTCGAAGGTCTCGATCGACTGCCGGTGCACGCCGCCCAGGCCGCCGGTCGCGAACACGGCCACCCCGGCCGCCTCGGCCAGCAGGGCGGTGCTGGAGACGGTCGTGGCGCCGCTCATCCCGAGCGCCGCGGCCACCGGCAGGTCGCGGACGCCCAGCTTGGCCAGGTCGGGGTCCGCGCAGACCCGGTCGACCTGGTCGGGGGTCAGCCCGACGTGCGGGGTGCCGTCGAGCACGGCGATGGTGGCCGGCACCGCGCCGCCGGCCCGGACCGCCGCCTCGACGTCGTCGGCGGCCGCCCGGTTGTCCGGCCGGGGGAGGCCGTGGGCGAGGAGCGTGCTCTCCAGCGCGACGACCGGCCGGCCGGCGGCGAGGGCGTCGGCGACCTCGGGGGAGAGGACCGGGCGGGGAGCGGTGGTCGGCAGCGGCACCCTGTCATCATGGTTGGCGGGTGCGCCGAGCACCGCGGCGACCCCGGCCGCGCGGCCGCCGCACGACCGCACCGTCGAGCAGGGAGCCCGCATGAGCAGCAGCGACATCCTCGAGCGGCCGGACGTCCGCGACTCCGACACCGGCAACGCCAACGAGGTCTTCCACTACGTCAAGAAGAACAAGATCGCCGAGAGCGCCGTCATGGGCACCCTCGTCGAGGCGCTGTGCGGCGAGGTCTTCCCGGTGACGAAGAGCCCCAAGCCCGGCAGCCCGGTGTGCCCGGCCTGCAAGGAGGTCTACGAGCAGCTCCGCAAGGAGTAGAAGGACGCCCTGCCCCCACCGCTCGCAGGCTCGCGGAGGGTCCCTGCAGGGGGCCGGGTCATCCCGAGTGGGCCCCGGAGGGGTCCGCGCAGGGACGACGGACGCGCTCCGCGCAGCTGGGGACGGCACTGGTGGCGGTGCGGTCCGGAGGACCGCGATGTCATCGCTTCATCGCAGGCCGAGTCGGCGCGCCTCCTCGTCCAGCTTGGCCTGCCGCCGTTCCTGCCGGCGACGCTCGTGGCGGCGCAGCGGCGCGGGCCACCGCGCCTGGATCGTGGCGTTGAGCTCGGCGCCGAGCAGCACCGCCATCCCGAAGAAGAAGCAGAACAGCAGCGCGCCGATCGGTGCGGCCAGCGCTCCGTAGGGCAGCGCCACGGTCAGGATGTCGCTGACGTAGGCGCGCAGCAGCAGGGCGGCGACGAGGAAGAAGCCGAGACTGAGCACCGCGCCGGGGAGCTGCCGCCGCCAGGGCAGCCGGTGCGGCAGGACGACGTGGAAGAAGCTGGTGAGCGCCAGCAGCATGCCGATGACCACCATCGGCCAGTAGACCGCGTTGATCAGCATGTCGGTGGTGTCCCGCCAGTTCTCCGGCACGAGTGCGACGAGCCTGCCGCGGCCCAGCACCAGCAGCGGCAGGGTCAGCACCGCCAGCAGCAGCCCCACGACGAAGAGCCAGAGCGCCATCAGCCGGGTGTGGATGGGGCCGCGCACGTCCCGCTGGTCGTAGGCGATCACGATCGTGTTCATGAAGGTCGCCGTCGCCGACGACCCCGCCCACAGCGAGAGCAGGAAACCGACGCTGACCAGCTCCAGCCGGCCGGAGCCGAGGATGTCGGCGAGCGTCGGGCGCACCAGGTCGTCGACGACGTCGGCGGTGAGCACCTGCGCCGACGCGTCGAGCAGCTGGGCCTCGATCTGGGCGACGGCGCCGTCGCCGATCAGCGAGCCCAGGTAACCGAGCGAGCCCAGCAGCCCGATGAGCAGCGGCGGGACGGACAGGATCTGCCAGAACGCCGCCTCCGCGGACAGCCCGATGATGCGGTCCTGCCAGGCCTTGGCCAGCGTGCGGCCGAGCACCTGCAGGGGCACCCGCAGCGGACCGGGCCACCGGCGCACCCGGGAGGGCCGGGGCAGGTCGAGCCGCGTGGCACCCTGCGGGGCGGCGTGCTCGGCGGCCTCGTCCGCGCCGACCCCGGCGGGCGAGCCGCTGGGGAGGACGGCGCTCACCTGACCAGTGTGCACGCCCGGGCGTGCCCCGACCGGTGGGGCGCCGGGCTCGGCACCCCACCGGGTCGGATCGGAACGGGACGTCAGGCCGCCCGCGGGCGCGACGGGCGCCGGCCGCCCGGCGCCGGTGCGCCGCCCGGCGCCGGTGCGCCGCCCGGGACGGTGCCCTCGGGGCCGGGTGCCGGTGCCTCCGCGGGCACGCAGTTGATCACCGGCTCGGCGGCGTAGCGGGTGCGGAAGTCCTCCCGCTTGATCTCGGCGCCGGTATCGAGGTCGCGGAAGACGCGGGTGACCGTGATGTCGAAACCGGTGGACCCGGACTGCGGCTCGCAGGTGGGGCTGTCGGGCTTGTTCTGCACGACCGGCTCGCGGAAGTTGTAGCGCTCGCTGCTGATCGACTGGATCTCGTAGCGCTTGGTCCCGTAGAAGGTGACGGTGATCGTCCCCGGCGTCCACGCCGTGTCGACGTACACGGCGGTGTCGCCGTCGTTGCGCCACTTCAGGTCGATCGAGTCGTAGTAGACCGTCGCTTCCCGGCCGGCCGGGTAGCGGCTGATGTAGAAGCTGTGCGGCTTGTGGAAGACGTCCTCGAGGCCGGCGAAGAAGACGGCGTTGAACATCGTCGTGGCGAACTGGCTGATGCCCCCGCCCACGGCGGTGGTGAACTCGCCGTTGTTGATCACACCGGCCTCGACGTAGCCCTGCGCCACGCCGCGCGGCCCGGTGAAGCCGTTCAGGCTGAAGGTCTCGCCGGGCATGATGATGGCGCCGTCGACCTCCTCCGCGACCACCCGGATGTTCGTACCGCTGGCCGGGTTGCCGATGTTGGTGGTGAAGCTGGAGATCTTCTCGCGCACGCCGAGGGCCTCGGCCTCCTGGGTGGTGAACTCCGCCGGCACCGGGCCCAGCTCGGCGGTGACCGTCCGGGGCGCCTCCTCGGTCAGCACGGGCAGCAGCTGCTCGGCCAGCCGGGCCGGCGCGATGCCGGTCCCGTCCACCGACGGGACGACGTTCACCGCGTCACCGGAGACCTCGAAGGTGGCGTCCTGCGCGGGGGTGCCGAACACCGACAGCTCGTCACCGAGGGCCGCCTGCAGCGCCTGGGGGTCCAGCCCGACGGCGAGCTCGCCGTCGTCCTCGGGCGTGAAGGTGAGGGAGCCGGCGATCGCCTCCACCGGCACCTCGGCGGAGGTGGCGCCGTCCTGGCTCACGACCTGGACCGGCGCCGACAGGGCGGGGGTGACCGTCTCGTCGAGGACGCGCTGGGCCTCCGCGGCGTCCACGCTCACCGGCGTCACCTCCACGGGGAGCTCGATCGGCGTGCTCGGATCGCCACCGGAGGCCAGCGCCTCGGTGATCGCCTCGGCCGAGCCCTCGCGGTCCAGCGTGCGGCCGTCCACCGGCTCGACGACCGAGGGGGTGGTGCCCTCGATGGCGATGGTGGCGTCCTGCGGGGCGCGGTCGACCTGCGCGGCGATGCCGTCGATCTGGGCCAGCAGGGCGGTCTCCTCACCGGTGATGACCGGCTCGACCTCGCGGTCGGAGAACAGGGTCACCAGGCGCGTCCACGGGTTGAGCGGCTGCTCCTCGGCGGCGTCCACGGTGCTCGGGACGTCGAGGGTGATGCCGGCCGTGGCGGGGGAGAGGGTGCCCGCGACGTCGGCGGCGGTGACCGTGTGGTCGGCGACGACCCGGGGGGCGAGCCGCTCCTCCAGCCGCTGGGCGGCCGACGCGGGCGAGAGGCCGCCGACGTCCACCCCGGCCACCACCGTGTTCCGCGGCACCTCGCCGGAGGACGCCAGCAGGTCGACGCCGTAGAGGACGGCCAGCGCGGCCAGGACGCCGGCGGGGACGAGCGCCGCCCGGCGGCGCCACCAGGGGCCCCGGGGGCCGTGCGCGTGGTCGTCGCCGGGCGGAGGGCCGTCCGCCCCGCCTCCGGGTGCCGCCCGCACGGTGTCGAGGGTCGCGGCGTCCACGGGGGCGGTGGCCGTGGCGTCGGCGTCGGCGACCGGGGTGGCGACGGCGGTGCCCGCGCCGTCCTGGGCCGTGGGGCCGCCGGTGTCCCGGTCCGGCCGGCGGGTGCTGTCGGGCTCCTCCGCCGGGGCCGGCTCGGCGACCGGCGGACCCTCGGCGGACGGGTCCTGCGCGGTCGCCGGGTCCTGCTCGGTCGCCGGGTCCTGTTCGGTCACGGTGTCCTGCTCGGCCGCTGCGTCCTCCGCGGTGGCCGGGGGCGCGGCGGGAGCCCCGCGCTGCCAGTCCCTGCCGACCGGACGGGTGTCGTCCGGGGCTGCCTCGTACGCCGGCGTCTGGCCGGTCGCCGGGGGCGGGGGCCCGTCCCCGACGTCGGGACGCATGCGCACCGTCTCGTCGGGTGCAGGGTGGTGCTGGGACATGGGGGTTTCCTCCGGTCGCCGCCGACCGGGGGTCCCCGGAGACGACGGAGCCGCCGGCCCGACGCCCGCACGAGGCGGGACGTCGGACGCGGCGGCGTCGTCGGGTGAGGCGGTCATCGCGGGCGCGACGATAGCGCCTCTCTCACGCAGTTACGCGCTGCTCGCCCTCAGTGTCGATGATGTCGACGGCGATGTCACGCAGCTTGCCCTCGTACTCGCGGGCGTGGTGTCCGCAGAACACGAGGTCGCTGCCGTTGGCGAGCACGACACGGACCTTGGCAAGTGCGCCGCAGCGGTCGCAGTGGAAGGGCACGACCAGGTCGTCGGCGGCGGGGGTCGTCGTCAGCGTCTGGGTCATCTGGGTCATCACTCGCTCTCTACCGCACGGACCCGCGGCTGCGGATCGGCCTCCTGCACAGCGCCAGGATGGCCCCTCGGATTCCCGTTCCGACCCGGTTCATCCCGGACTCGCCGAAAGAGATGAGTCCGTAACACACCGGGCGTGGGTGGAGCGGGTTCAGCAGGGGACGTCACTGGGGTGGAACTGAACTGGTGGTGCTCGTGCTGGTGATCATCTGCCGGGCCGGTGGTCGACCGGTCCGACCGTGGGTCCGCTGCTGTTCTGACCGGGCCCACGCTACGCCGTCTACCCGACAGGTGTCGGCGTACACGGTCGCGATCTCCCCGTGACCACTGTCGGGTGACGGCGGGACGGCTGAACGCGAGTGGCCCAGAACCGGGGAGGTTCTGGGCCACTCGCGTCCGGTGCCGGCTCAGTCCAGGTAGTCGCGCAGCACCTGGGAGCGGCTCGGGTGGCGCAGCTTCGACATCGTCTTGGACTCGATCTGCCGGATCCGCTCACGGGTGACCCCGTAGACCTGGCCGATCTCGTCGAGCGTGCGCGGCTGGCCGTCGGTGAGGCCGAAGCGCAGCCGGACGACACCGGCCTCCCGCTCCGAGAGCGTCTGCAGCACGCTGGTCAGCTGGTCCTGCATAAGCGTGAAGCTCACCGCGTCGACCGCCACCACGGCCTCGGAGTCCTCGATGAAGTCACCGAGCTGGCTGTCGCCCTCGTCACCGATGGTCTGGTCGAGGCTGATCGGCTCCCGGGCGTACTGCTGGATCTCCAGCACCTTGTCCGGGGTGATGTCCATCTCCTTGGCCAGCTCCTCCGGGGTGGGCTCGCGGCCCAGGTCCTGGAGCAGCTCGCGCTGGATGCGGCCGAGCTTGTTGATGACCTCGACCATGTGCACCGGGATGCGGATGGTGCGGGCCTGGTCGGCCATGGCGCGGGTGATGGCCTGCCGGATCCACCAGGTGGCGTACGTGGAGAACTTGTAGCCCTTGGTGTAGTCGAACTTCTCGACCGCGCGGATCAGGCCGAGGTTGCCCTCCTGGATCAGGTCCAGGAACGCCATGCCCCGGCCGGTGTAGCGCTTGGCCAGGGAGACCACGAGGCGGAGGTTGGCCTCCAGCAGGTGGTTCTTGGCGCGCTCGCCGTCGCGGACGATCCAGTTGAGGTCGCGGCGCATCTGCGGGGAGAGCTTCTGGCCCTCCTCCTCGGCCTGGCGGAGCCGTTCGGCGCCGTAGAGCCCGGCCTCGATGCGCTTGGCGAGGTCGACCTCCTCCTCGGCGTTGAGCAGCGCGACCTTGCCGATCTGCTTGAGGTAGGCGCGGACGGAGTCCGCGGAGGCGGTCAGCTCGGCGTCCTTGCGGGCCTGCCGCAGCGCCTCGGACTCCTCCTCCTCGTCCCACTCGAAGTCGGTGCCGCCCTCGGCGGTCTCCTCCTCGGCGACGACCTCGACGCCGTCCTTGCCGGTGACGACCGTCTCGTCGAGCTTCAGCCCCTCGGAGCCGGCGTCGACGACCGCGACCGCGCCCTCCTCGGTGGCCACCGCGGTGAGCACGGCGCCCTCGCCGGTGCCCGGCGACGGGGTGATCGCCGGCTTCGCGCGGCCCTTGGCGCCGGCGGCCTTGGCCGGTGCCTTCTTCCGTGCGGCGGCCGGGTCAGCGGCCGCCTTCCTGGCACGGGTACCGGTTGCGGCCGTCCTGGCGCGCGGGGTGCTCGCTGCGGCTGCTTCCGGTGCTGGCTGATCGGCGGGCACTCAGGTTCCTTCCCGTGCTGGGTGCGTTCCCCGGGGGACCGTGTGGTCCGCGGGCAGCGGCTCCGGCCGGCGCTCCGCGGGGGAGGAGGACCCACGGGACCGGCGCGGCGTTTGGCCGCGATCGGGTCGGGGGATCCCTCCCGGCTGGGAAGCGACGGGCTGGGGCTCCACCATTGTAACGACGTCGCCGGGTGAAACCAGCGCCTCGCACCCGGGGCCCTCGCTCCGAGGGGGCGGGCGGAGCGACCCGGTGGGGTGACGCGGAGCGCCCGGTCGGCGCCCTGCGCGGTCAGGCCTCGGCGCGCTCGACGGCGGCCAGGGCGGCGCCGACGATGCCGGCGTCGTTCTGCAGCTCGGCGGGGACGACCGGGGTGCGCGTGGAGAGCAGCGGTACCCACTTGTGCGCCTTCTTGCTGACGCCGCCGCCCACGATGATCAGATCCGGCCACACGCTGGCCTCGAGGACGTCGAGGTAGCGGTCGACGCGCAGCGCCCACTCGGGGTAGCTGAGCTCCTCCCGCTCCCGGGCGGCCGCCGAAGCGCGGCGCTCGCCGTCCTCGCCGTCGACCTGGATGTGGCCGAACTCGGTGTTGGGCACCAGCCGGCCGTCGACGAACAGCGCGCTGCCGATGCCCGTGCCGAACGTGAGCATGAGCACCACCCCGCGGCGGTCGCGGCCGGCGCCGTAGCGCATCTCGGCCAGGCCGGCGGCGTCGGCGTCGTTCAGCGTCTCCACCGGGCCGGGGATGCGCTGCGCCACCCCCGCGGCCAGGTCGGTGCCCAGCCAGCTCTTGTCGACGTTGGCCGCCGTGTGGGCGACCCCTGACTTGAGCACGCCGGGGAAGGTCACGCCCACGCGCCCGGACCAGTCGAACGAGCCGACGATCCGCGCGACGACGTCGAAGACGGGTTCGGGCAAGGAAGGCTGCGGGGTCTCGATCCGGAGCCGATCCCCGATCAGCCGACCCGCCTCCAGGTCGACCAGGCACCCCTTGATGCCGCTGCCACCGATGTCCACCCCGAAGCCCTGCACGCGGACAGGCTAGTAGAAGGCCCCCTTCGCCCTCCGCGACTCGCATGGGGCCCTGCTGCGAGGGGGGCCGCTGCGGCAGGATCGGCGCATGAGCACCCCGCGCGCAACCCTCACGGACCCACCGGCACCGGCCGGGCTGCTGGCACTGGCGGTCGCGGTCGCGCGCGAGGCCGCCGTCCTGGTGGCCCGCGGCCGGGAGTCCGCGGGGGAGCAGGTGACCACCAAGTCCAGCTCCGTCGACGTCGTCACGGCGGTGGACGCCGCCAGCGAGGAGCTGCTGGTCCGGCGGTTGCTGGAGGCGCGCCCGGACGACGGGGTGCTGGGCGAGGAGGGGGCCGCGCGCGAGGGCAGCAGCGGGGTCCGCTGGATCGTCGACCCGATCGACGGGACCGTGAATTTCCTCTACGACATCCCCGCCTACGCCGTCTCGGTCGCCGCCGAGGTCGACGGGGTCGTGCGCGCGGGCGCGGTGCTCAACGTCGCCACCGGGGAGCTGTTCACGGCGTCGGCCGGCGGTGGCGCGTGGCTGGAGGTGCCCGGCCGGCCGCTCCGCCGGCTGGCGGTCGGCACACCGGTGTCGCTGGAGCAGACGATGGTCGCGACCGGCTTCGGCTACCGGGTGGAGCAGCGCCGGGCGCAGGGTGCGGTCGTCGCGGAGCTCGTGACGCGGGCGCGCGACATCCGGCGGTTCGGCAGCGCGGCGCTGGACCTCTGCGCGGTCGCCGCCGGCCGGGTGGACGCCTACTTCGAGCTCGACCTGAACCCCTGGGACCACGCGGCCGGGGCGCTGGTGGCCGCCGAGGCCGGCGCGGTCGTGACCGGGCTGGGCGGTGCGCCGGTCGGGGAGCCGATGGTCGTCGCGGTGGCGCCCTCGGTGGCCGAGCCCTTCCTCGCGCTGGTCTCCGAGCTGCACCGCTGAGCGGGGGGCGAGGGCCTCAGCAGTCGGCGGGTGCGCTGTCCGGGGCGGTCAGCGCGGCCTCGACCTCCTCGGGCGGGGCGAGGCCGGCGAAGTCGGGGCCCAGTACCAGGTCGACGACGGCGTCGGCCCGGACGTCGCGGTAGGTCGTGGACCCGGGCACGAAGACGGTCAGGAACCGCGCGGCGTCCGCGCCGGGAGCGCCGTACCGCACCTCGCCGACGCCGGTGACCTCCCGGTCCGTCGGGTCGTTGGCCACCTCGTTGACGGTGAAGCCGCGGCCGGCGAGCTCGTCGGCCACCGTCTGCGCGAGGCCGCCCTGGCTCGTGGCGTTCAAGACGCGCACCGACACGGTGGCCGGGTCGAGGGACGGGGGCGCCGCCTCGGCGGTGGCGCAGGCCCGGGCGTCCGCGGCCCGCTGCTCCCGCTCCTGCTGGGCCACCGACCACCAGACCGCGCCGGCGGCCAGGGCCAGGACGAGCAGGAAGATCAGCGGGGGGAGCGGGCGACGGCCACTGCGCGGGCGCACCGGGGGCTGGGCGGTGCGCTCGGTCACGGGAGAGCTCCTCGGCGGGGATCCGGCAGGCGTGACGCCGGCCGGCCGGAACGGGACGGACGACGCCCGCGACTGGTGCGGACGGCGGTCGGTGCGAGCTTAGGGGCGGCGGGGCGTCCTAGATCGCACCGTCGTCCAGAGCGGCGCGTCCCAGCTCGACGCAGGGGTCGATCCGCTCCGCGTAGCCCGTCGTGTCCTTGCCCGCCATCGCGCCCGCGGCCGAGCGGGCCACGATGCCCGCGATGATCGCGGCGAACTTGAAGAAGCCGAAGGCCACGTACCAGTTGAGCTCGGACAGGTCGGTGCCCGTCCGGCCGGCGTAGCGCTCGGCCACCTGCTGCCGCGTCGGGAAGCCGGGCAGGGTGGTGACCGGGCTCTGCGACGACGGCCGCTGCTCGCCGGCCTCCGGCCAGTAGACGAGCATCATCCCGAGGTCGGTGAGCGGGTCGCCGACCGTCGACATCTCCCAGTCCAGCACCGCCTTGATCCGGCCCGGCTCGGCCGGGTCGAGCAGGCAGTTGTCGAGCCGGTAGTCGCCGTGCACGATGCCCGAGCCCTGGGTGGTGGGCACCGTCTCGGCCAGGCGGGCCGCCAGCGCGTCCAGCCCGGGCCGGTCCCGGTCACGGGTGGCGTCCCACTGCTTGGTCCAGCGCCGCACCTGGCGGGCGGCGAAGCCCTCCGGCCGGCCGAAGTCCGAGAGGCCGACGGCGTCGTGGTCCACCGAGTGCAGGTCGGCCAGGACGTCGACCAGCCGCTCACCGACCGCCCGGCGCTGCTCCGGCTGGTCGGCGTAGCCCGGCGGGAACTCGCGGACCACGTGCACCCCGACCACGCGCTCCATCACGTAGAAGGGCGCACCGAGGACGCCGGTGTCGGTGCACAGGTGCAGCGTCCGGGGCACGGGGACGGCGGTGCCGCCCAGCGCGCTGATCACCCGGTGCTCGCGGGCCATGTCGTGCGCGGTGGCCAGCACGGCGCCCGTCGGCGGCCGGCGCAGGATCACCGCGTCGTCGGCCGACCCGCCCTCGGGGGTCACCACGTAGGTGAGGTTGGACATGCCCGCGGCGATCAGCTCGACGGTGACCGATCGCCATCGATCGTCCCCGAGAGCAGCGGCCAGGTAGGGCCCGACGACGGCTGGATCAGCACCCGGGGGAGTCGACACCGGCGCAGGGTAACCTCTGGCGCTCCGCCGCCCGCCCGACCCTTCCCGGGTCCGATGTGTCACCTCCGCTGAGGCGGGCACAAATCGGGGCCGAACGGCGTTGGGGGGCTGCCGGCCTCTCCGCGAGGGGAGGCCGACGCAGTGGACGGGCGCCCCGTGCGGGCCGCTCCCACACCGACCCACCGGTCGCCCACCGGCGAACGGCCAGGACGACGGCGCGCACCCCGCGCCTCGTCAGACGAGCGGGCACGACGCCCGCGGAACCCCGGAGGAGGGGCACACCCATGGCCACCGACTACGACGCCCCGCGCCGCAACGAGACCGACGAGCTCGGCGAGGACTCGCTCGAGGAACTGAAGGCGCGGCGGGCCGAGGCCCAGTCCTCGTCGGTCGACGTCGACGAGACGGACTTCAACGAGAACCTCGAGCTCCCCGGCGCGGACCTGTCCAACGAGGAGCTGACCGTCCGCGTGCTGCCCAAGCAGGAGGACGAGTTCACCTGCTCGCGCTGCTTCCTGGTGCAGCACCGCAGCCGGCTCGCGTCCACCCGCGGCGACCAGCTGTTCTGTCGCGACTGCGCCTAAAAGGACCACCCTTCCCCCCGCGCCTCGCACGCTCGCCGCGGGACCCTGAAGGGTGGCCGTTCCAGCACCTCACCAGGGGGGACCGATGACCGAGGGGCCGCGCACCGGGGCGCCGCGTGACGTGCCGCCGCCGCGCCCGGTCGCGCCGCAGGCCACCCCCGCGACGCCCGAGGAGAGCCCCCTCGCGCGCGCCGGACGGGCTCTCGCCGACGCCGTCGCCGGGCTGACCGGGAGCGGCGCGGACCGGCCCGCCGGCGGGGGCCTGCGCGACGTCGTCGGCGCCGTCGCGGGAGCCGTGGCCGGCGCGTTCGGCAGCGGGACCCCCGCGCCGCCTCCCGGCCCGGCCGAGACCCGGGCCGCCCCTGGGGACGGCCGCGTCCCGGGCGCGCTGCTGGGCGACCTCCTGGCGGCGGCCGCGCCCCGGCTGCCGATCCGTGACCGGGACCGCCTGCGCGCCGCCCACCCCGGGTTGTCGGACGACGAGATCGCCGAGGCGCTCGTCCAGCGGGCCGCCCGCGCCACGTCGGGCATCGGGGCGGCCACGGGCGGCCTCTCGGCCGCCCACTGGTTCGCGCCGCCCTCCCTGCTGGCGGTCCCGCTGGAGCTGGGGGCCGAGACGGTCCTGGTCGCCGCCGTCGAGGTCGTCCTGATCGGCGAGCTGCACGAGCTGCACGGCCGGCGCGCCCCGGGGGACGCCACCGAGCGGGCGCAGGCCTACCTCGCCGGGTGGTCGCTGCAGCGCGCCGTGCGGGACGGCGGCGCCGCCGGGCTCGGCACGGTTCTCGGGGCCGCGGGCCTGCGCGCCCTGCGGCGGCGCATGACCCGCCGGCTGGCCGGTGCGCTCCCCGCGGCGGCCCCCTTCCTCGTCGGCGCCGCGCTCTCGGGCCGGGGCAACCGCCGGGCGACCGAGACCCTCGCCCGCCGCATCCTCTCCGACCTGCGGGAGGGTCCGACCGCGTGAGCCGACCCGGCCTCCGGGGTGCGGGTCGCCGGCCTCCCTGCAGGGGCCCGGCGCGAGCCTGCGAGCGGTGGGGGGCGGGGAGGTCCTTATAGGGTCGGCGACGTGGCCGAACCCTCCGAGCTGGACGTGGCCGTCCGGCTCACCGCCCCCGACGGCGCGGTCCCGGCCTACGCCCTGGCCGGTGACGCCGGGGCGGACCTCACCGCGGCCGAGGACGTGGAGCTGGCCCCGTTCGAGCGCAGGCTCGTGGGTACCGGTGTGGCGGTGGCGATCCCCGAGGGCTACGCCGGTTTCGTGCACCCCCGCTCGGGGCTGGCCCACCGGCTCGGGCTGAGCATGGTGAACGCACCCGGGACCATCGACGCGGGCTACCGCGGGGAGATCATGGTCAACCTCATCAACCTGGACCCGGTGACGCCGCTGCGGCTCTCCCGCGGCGACCGCATCGCGCAGCTGGTGGTGCAGCCGGTGGTCCGCGCGCGGTTCGTGGCGGTGCCCGAGCTCCCCGCCAGCTCTCGCGGCGAGGGCGGCCACGGCTCCACCGGCGGGTACGGGCCCGCGGCGACCGGGTCCTCCGACACACCAGCACTCGAGGGGAACTGACATGCCGTTCGGACGGCGGCGCAACCGCATCGACCGCAGCCTGCGCGAACGGGGCGTGCCCCCGGAGCCGCAGCAGCGGATCCGGGAGGTCTACGAGACGACGGGCCCCTGGGACGAGGCCGACGCACCCCAGGACGGCCTGGCGCGGATCGACCTGGGCGCCCTCCGGCTGCCCGCGCTGCCCGGGATGGACCTGCGGGTGGAGCTGAGCCCGCAGCAGAAGGTGATCGGCGCGACGCTGCGCCACGGCAGCTCGCTGCTCCAGGTCGCGGCGTTCGCCGCCCCGCGCGCGGCCGGCATCTGGGACGAGGTCCGGGCCGAGCTGGCCCGCACCGCCTCGGGCCAGGGCGCGTCCCTGCGCGAGCAGGAGGGCCCCTTCGGCATCGAGCTCGTCGGCACGGTCGTGGCGGTCGCACCGGCGCAGCCCGGGCAGCCCGCCCCGGCGGCGTCCCGGCGGCCGGCCCGCTTCCTCGGCGTCGACGGCCCGCGCTGGTTCCTGCGCGGTCTGCTGAGCGGCTCCGCGGCCGCGGGCGGCGAGGCGGAGGCGGCCGCGCTGGAGGGGGCCTTCCGCGGCATCGTCGTCGTCCGGGGCAGCGAGCCCATGCCGGTGCGCGAGCCGCTCCCGCTCGCCCTGCCCCCGCAGGCCGCGGCGCAGCTGGCGGCGCAGCAGCCGCCGCCGGGGGCTGCCCCGGGCCGGGCGCCGGCCGGCGGCCCCGCCTGACGACGCGATGCAGGGAACACCCGTGCGCGTCCACGTGGGCACACCGGCGGCCTACGCTGGTGCCGTGACGGAGACCCGACCGGCGGGCTGGTGGTCGCGCGCGGTGCAGCGACTCACCGCCGACGACCACACCATCGACGCCCAGGAGCTGCGGGCGGGATCGGCCAGCGCAGGCTGCGAGCCGGTCAGCGCCTGCCGCAAGGGTGCGGTGGTCACGGTCACCGGCCGGCTCAAGTCGGTCGTCTACACCCCGCGCGAGACGGTGCCGACGCTCGAGGCCGAGCTGTTCGACGGCTCGGGTTCGGTGACCCTCGTCTGGCTGGGCCGCCGGCGCATCGCGGGCATCGAGCCCGGCCGGACGCTCACCGCGCGCGGGCGGTTCGCCGCCTTCGACGGCCGGCAGGTCATCTACAACCCCTGGTACGAGCTGAGCGCCGGCTGACCGCAGCGCGACGGCGGGCAGCCGCCACGCGGGGGACGGGCAGCGGACGAAGGGGACGAGGGTGACCGCAGCGGGCCGGACGGACGACGGCGAGCACGGTCCGGAGCCCGACGCCCCGGCGTCGGCCTTCGACCGCGAGCAGCTGCTGGCCCAGCTGGGCGGCTGGCGCGGCATGCTCGACGCCACGCTGCCCACCGTGTCGTTCATCGTGGCCAACGGCATCGCGGGGCTGCGCACCGGCATCTGGGCGGCGGTGATCGCGGCGGTCGGGGTCTTCGTCCTCCGCCTGGCCCGGCGGCAGAGCGTGCAGCAGGCGTTCAGCGGGCTGATCGGGGTGGGCATCGCGGTGGCCATCGCGGCCAACACCGGCGAGGCCCGCGACTTCTTCGTGCTCGGGATCGTGCGCAGCCTCGTCGTCGGCGTGGTCCTCCTGGGGTCCATCCCGTTCCGCTGGCCCCTCGTCGGGGTCGTCGCCGAGTTCCTGGCGCCGAGCCACCTCGGCTCGATGGCGAGCCACTCGCTGCCCTGGAACCGGCGCTCGCGCGGGACGGAGCCCGAGGCCACCACGCCGGTGACCCCCGACCTGCGGGACGCGCCGCAGCTGCACTGGCGCCGCGACCCCCGGCTGCTGCGCGCCTACTCCTGGCTCACCGCCCTCTGGGCCGCCTCGTTCTTCCTGCGCGCCGGCGTGCAGTGGGTGCTCTACCGGGCCGACGAGGTTGAGCTGCTCGGCACCGCGTCGGTCGTGCTCGGCCTGCCGCTGACCGCCGTCGTCCTCGTCATCACGCTGTGGGTCGTCGCCCGGCTGCACCGGCACCGCACCCCCCCGGCTCCACCCGAGGCTTGAGTGCATGGCCCCCTTGCAGGGGCCCGCCGCGAGCCTGCGAGCGGTGGGGGGCAAGGGGGTCCTCGTTCAGGCGTGGATGCGGCCGGGGCCCTCCGGGGCGAAGACGTACTGCAGCTCCTCCTCGGTGTCGCCGTGCGACACGAACAGCAGCTCGTCGCCGGACTCCAGCGGCTCGTCGGGCGACGGGGTGATCACCCGGTCGCCGCGGAGGATCGTCGTGAGCACCGTCTCTCGGGGGAGCGGCACCTCGCGCAGCGGGCGCCCGACCCAGGCGGTGTCGTCGCCGAGGGTGATCTCGACCAGGTTGGCCGCGCCCTTGCGGAAGCTCATGAGGCGGACGACGTCGCCGACGGTCACCGCCTCCTCGACCAGCGCGGCCAGCACGCGGGGGGTGGAGACCGCGACGTCGACGCCCCACGCCTCGGTGTAGAGCCACTCGTTGCGCGGGTCCTTGACCCGGGCGACCACGCGGCCGACCGCGAACTCCGTCTTGGCGAGCAGCGAGACGACCAGGTTGGCCTTGTCGTCGCCCGTGGCGGCGACGACGACGTCGCAGGTGGCCAGCTGCGCCTCCTCCAGGGAGGAGACCTCGCAGGCGTCGGCCTGCACCCACTCCGCGCCCGGCACCGAGCGGGTGCGGACCTTGCGGCCGTCCTTCTCGATCAGCATGACGGCGTGGCCGTTCTCCAGCAGCTCCGTGGCGATGGAGCGGCCGACCGCGCCGGCTCCGACGATCGCGACCCGCATCAGTGTCCGCCTTCCTGGGGGCCGCGCTCGACGACCTCGTGGACCCGTGCGGTCAACTCGTCGGTGACCGCGACGACCAGCTGGTCGCCGTCCTGCAGGACCGTGGTCGGCGTCGGCAGCTGGGCCTCGCCGAACCGGGTGAGCCAGGCTGCCCGGGCGCCGGTCGCCGCCTCGAGAGCGGCCAGCTTGCGGCCCACCCAGCGGTCGGTGACGGTCACCCGCACCAGCAGCACCTGCCCGGTCGGCTCCCGCCACAGCTCGCTCACCTTGACCGACAGCAGCTCGCGGAGCAGCCGGTTCACCGTCCACGGCACGGTGGCCACGCTCGGGATGCCCATGCGCTCGTAGACCTCGGCCCGCTTGGAGTCGTAGATCCGCGCGACGACGTGCTGGACGCCGAAGGTCTCCCGCGCCACCCGGGCCGAGATGATGTTGGAGTTGTCGCCGCTGCTCACCGCGGCGAAGGCGCCGGCGGAGTCGATGCCGGCGTCGAGCAGGGTCTGGCGGTCGAAACCGAGCCCGGTGATCTGGCGGCCGGCGAACTCCGGGCCCAGCCGGCGGAAGGCCTCGGGGTCCTGGTCGATCACGGCCACGCTGTGCCCGATCTGCTCCAGGCGCCGGGCGATGGCGGAGCCGACACGGCCGCAGCCCATCACGACCACGTGCACGCGTCACTCTCCGCAGTTCTCCGGTGGCGCCGGCGCCGTCCGCCCGCGCATCACCGGCCGCGAAGCTACACCCGCCGGGGCCCCGGCAGCGGGCAGGACGCCGGTATCCCCCTCGGGGGCCAGGTGGCCCGAGTCACGCCCGCGGCGGCCCCGCGCGTCCGTACCATCGCGCCGTGCCGAACCTGTCCGATCTCGGACAACTCCCGAAACGCCTCGTCCTCGGCCGCCCCGTACGCAGCGACCGGGCGGGGGAGTCGTTGCTCCCCAAGCGGCTCGCGCTGCCGATCTTCGCCAGCGACCCGCTCTCCTCGGTGGCCTACGCCACGCAGGAGATCCTCATCGTCCTGACCCTGGCGGGGACCGCGTTCCTGTTCTTCGCCCCCTGGATCGCGATCGGCGTCGTGGTGCTGCTCACGACCGTGGTGCTCTCCTACCGGCAGGTCGTGCGCGCGTACCCGTCCGGCGGCGGCGACTACGAGGTGGCGGTCAAGAACCACGGGCAGTGGGCCGGTCTGACGGTGGCGAGCGCGCTGCTCGTCGACTACGTCCTCACCGTCGCGGTGTCGGTGTCGGCGGGGACCGACAACATCATCTCGGCCTTCCCCGAGCTCAACGAGTACCGCGTCCTGATCGCCCTGGGCCTCGTGGCGCTGCTGGCCGCGGTCAACCTGCGCGGCGTCCGCGAATCGGGCCGGACCTTCGCGGCGCCGACCTACCTCTTCATCACCGGCATCATGATCATGGTCGTCACCGGCCTGCTGAAGTACTTCGTCACCGGGGGCGGCCTGGTCGCGGAGAGCGCCTCGTGGACCGTGCTGCCCGAGCCCGGGTACGAGGAGGTCACCGGGCTGGCGCTGGTCTTCTTCGCGCTGCGCGCCTTCGCCTCCGGCTGTACGGCGCTCACCGGCGTCCAGGCGATCGGCAACGGCGTCCCGGCCTTCCGTCCGCCCAAGAGCCGCAACGCAGCGACCACCCTCGCCCTGATGGGCGGTATCGCGGCCACGATGTTCGCCGGGGTCACCGCCCTCGCGCTGCTCGCCGGCGTCAAGTACGTCGAGAACACCTGTGACCTGGTCGGGTTCCCCGGGGACTGCGAGACCGATCCCCAGCGCACGGTCATCGCCCAGCTGGCGGCGGCCACCTTCGGGGGCGACACCTCGCTCGGCTTCTTCTACGTCCAGGCCGCCACGGCGCTGGTCCTGATCCTGGCGGCCAACACGGCGTTCAACGGCTTCCCGTTGCTGGGCAACGTGCTCGCCCAGGACCGGTTCATGCCGCGGCAGCTGCACACCCGGGGCGACAAGCTCGTCTACAGCAACGGCATCCTGCTGCTCGCCGGCTTCGCCGGACTGCTCATCGTCGCCTTCGACGCCGACGTCAACCGGCTGATCCAGCTGTACATCGTCGGCGTGTTCACCAGCTTCACGCTGGGGCAGACGGGCATGGTGCGGCACTGGAACCGGGAGCTGCGCAGCGTCACCGACCCGGGTACCCGGGCCAGGATGAGGCGCTCGCAGGCCATCAACGCCCTCGGCGGCACGCTCACCGGCGTGGTCCTGGTCATCATCATCGTCACCAAGTTCACCCAGGGGGCCTGGCTGGTGCTGCTGGCGATGCCCGTGCTCGTCGTCCTGATGAGGGGCATCAACCGGCACTACTGCCGCGTGTCGGAGCAGTTGGAGCCCGACGCCGACGCCCGCACCCTGCCCAGCAAGGTGCACGCCGTCGTCCTGGTCTCCAAGGTGCACAAGCCGACGCTCCGGGCGCTGGCCTTCGCCCGGGCCACCCGCCCGGACGCGCTGACCGCGCTCACGGTCAACGTCGACGACGGCGAGACCCGCGCGTTGCAGGCCGACTGGCAGCGCCACGACATCCCGGTCCCGCTCACCGTGGTGGAGTCGCCGTACCGGGAGGTCACCCGCCCGGTGCTCGACTACGTGAAGGGCATCCGGCGGGACAGCCCGCGGGAGCTGGTGGTGGTCTTCGTGCCGCAGTACGTCGTCGGCCACTGGTGGGAGAACGTGCTGCACAACCAGAGCGCGCTGCGCCTGCGCGCCCGCCTGCAGTTCGAGCCCGGCGTGATGATCACGACCGTGCCGTGGCAGCTGGAGAGCTCGGTCGGCCACGACGACGACGGCCGGCGCGGCGGCCCCGCCCCGGGCGACCTGCGCCGCGGCTTCACCGACGACGAGGTCGATGTGACGCCGTATGGCTGAAGCTGAAGGACCTCGCCGCCCCCCGCGACTCGCACGCTCGCCGCGGGACCCTGCGGCGAGGCCGCGCCGTCCCCGGCGGAACGACTCGTCCGACCGGGGGATGGGCTGGGCGGGGCAGGAGTTCGAGGTGGCCGTCGGGCCGGTGGCGCACGGGGGGCACTGCGTCGCCCGGCACGAGGGCCGGGTGGTGTTCGTGCGGCACACGCTGCCCGGCGAGCGGGTGCGCGTGCGGGTCACCGAGGACCGGCACCCCGGCTTCTGCCGCGCCGACGCCGTCGAGGTGCTGGAGGCGGCGCCCGCCCGGGTCGAGCGCCCCTGCCCCTACAGCGGTCCGGGGAGGTGCGGCGGGTGCGACTGGCAGCACGTCGACCCCGCCGAGCAGCACCGGCTGAAGGCGTCGGTCGTCCGCGAGCAGCTGGTGCGGCTCGGTGGCCTGGACGCCGGCGACCCCGTGGTCGCGGGCCTGGTCGTCGAGGAGCTCCCGGGCGGGGCGCTGCGCTGGCGGTCCCGCGCGCGCTTCGCCGTCGACGGCACCGGCGCCCCCGGCCTGCGGCGGCACCGCTCGCACGACGTCGTGCTGCTCGACGACTGCCCGATCACCGTGGAGCCGGCCGCGCAGGCGGTGCTGGGACGGCGCTGGCCGGGTGCGGGCGCCGTCGACGTCGCGATCGACTCGACCGGCGCGGTGACCACCGTCCCGCTGGACCGCCGCGGCCGGCCGCGCGGCGCCGAGGTGCGGCGCGCGGGGGAGGAGCTCCCCGCCGAGCCCGCCGGCCGCGCCGAGCGGCGGGCCGGGGGCCGGGACTGGGAGGTCGAGGGCACCGGCTTCTGGCAGGTGCACCCCGCCGCCGCCGACGCGCTGGTGGACGCCGTCGCCGGGTTCGCGGCCGTGACGGCCGGGGAGACGGTGCTGGACCTCTACGCGGGGGCCGGGCTGTTCGGCGGCGCGCTGGCCCCGGGGGTGGGTGCGGGCGGGCGCGTCGTCTGCGTCGAGGCCGACCCCGGCGCCTGCGCGGCCGCGGACGCCAACCTCGCCGACCTGCCCCAGGCCGAGGTGTGGCAGGGCGAGGTGGACGCCGACGGGCTCGCCGAGCTGCTCGCCGAACTGGGCTCCGGGCCGGACGTCGTCGTCCTCGACCCGCCCCGCGCCGGTGCCGGGACCGCGGTGAGCCGGCTGCTCGCCGGGAGCGGCGCGCGGGCCGTCGTGTACGTGGCCTGCGACCCCGCTGCGCTGGGGCGCGACGTCGCCGCGTTCGCCGCCGCCGGGTACCGGCTGGCCGCGCTGCGCGGCTTCGACGCCTTCCCGATGACCGCCCACGTGGAGTGCGTCGCCCTGCTGGTCCCGGCCGCGTAGGGCCGGGCCCCCCGGCGGGACGTGGCGGTTCGGCGACGGAGGACCACTCCCGTCGCACCCGTCACACGCGTCGTCCGGCCGCGGGGTCGTCTGCGTACCGTCCGCCCTGTGACGAGGGGAGATGCGATGCAGAGCACGACCGCCCACCCGCACGTGGCCGCCGCCCGCAAGCTCCTGGCGCTCGGGTGGTGGTTCGTCGCCGCCGGTGCCGCGCTGGCGCTCGGGCTCGAGGTCGAGGACGGCGTCTCCCTCTGAGCGAGCTCGGGGTGGTGCGCTCGGCGCCCTCCGATGACCCGCCGCACCCGCCCGGCTGCTCGCGCGGTGACCCGCCTCGCTACGGTCAGGGGGTGCCCACGTGGGAATACGCCTCGGTCATCACCGCCAACGATGCGGAATCACAGCGGGCCGGCGTGAGCGTCAAGCTCCCCGGCGGACAGTCGGAACGCCAGCAGGGCGACACCAGCTCGGTGCTCAACAAGCTCGGCGCCGAGGGGTGGGAGCTGGTCAGCTACCACTCCAGCGGCGCCGGCACCTGGGGCTTCGAGCAGTTCTGGCTCAAGCGCCAGTCCTCCTGACCCGACACGGTCACCTGTCGAACGGTTGTTCGACAGGTGGGGCAGAATGGCGCGGTGGACGTCGCAGTGCCGCCGGGCTGGCCGGAAGAGGTGCGCCCGCCCGGCGCGCCCGACTGGGAGCGCACCGCCGTCGCCTGGCTGTTCGACCTCGTGCCGCCGGACTATCGCGCCCACGAGGTGCTCCGCCGGTACCCGGTGCTGCTCGCCCGGTTCGCCGGCGACCACGTCGCCGCCGGCCTCGAGGCCGCCCGTGCCGGCTGGCGCACCCTGCGGGTCGAGCTCGCCGACCAGCTTCCCCCCGAGGCCATCGAGGCGGCGATGGGCGCCTACGAGCGCGAGGGCGCCCGGCTGGCCGCGGCCGCTCGCGGGGTGGAGGTCGTCGGAGGCGCGTTGCGCGGGGAGCGGTGGGTCCCGCGCCTGTGAGCTGCATCTGCGGCACCCGCTCGACCGGAAGTACGGGGCAACCGCAGTTACAGTGGATCGGCGGCGCTCACCGGCTCCGCCCGACCGAGAGGACACCGCCGCACCGTGCCGCTCCTGCGATCGCTGCGGGGCCCGGAAGACGTCAGGGCCCTCGAGTCCGAAGCGCTGCCCGCCCTCGCCGCGGAGATCCGTGACGCCCTGGTCACCAGCGTGGCGAGGACCGGTGGCCACCTCGGCCCGAACCTCGGCTGCGTCGAGCTCACCATCGCCCTGCACCGGGTGTTCGAGTCCCCGCGCGAGCCGATCGTGTTCGACACCGGTCACCAGTCCTACGTGCACAAGATGCTCACCGGCCGGGTCGAGGGCTTCGAGCGGCTGCGCCAGCGCGGCGGTCTGTCGGGCTATCCCAGCCGTACCGAGAGCGACCACGACTGGGTGGAGAACAGCCACGCCTCGACGTCGCTGTCCTACGCCGACGGCCTGGCCAAGGCCTTCGCCATCCGGGGTGACTCGCGGCCCGTCGTCGCCGTCATCGGCGACGGCGCCCTCACCGGCGGCATGGCCTGGGAGGCGCTGAACAACATCGCCGCGGCGCAGGACCGCCCGGTCGTCATCGTGGTCAACGACAACGGCCGCTCCTACTCGCCGACCATCGGCGGGGTCGCCGACGCGCTGGCCACGCTGCGGCTGCGCCCGGGCTACGAGCAGGCGCTGCTGCAGGTGCGCCAGGCGCTGCACCGGGCCCCCGTCGTCGGCTCGGCCCTCTACGACGCGCTGCACGCGATCAAGAAGGGCCTCAAGGACGTCCTCTCGCCGCAGGGCATGTTCGAGGACCTGGGCATGAAGTACGTCGGCCCGGTCGACGGCCACGACGTGCGCGCGATGGAGTCCGCGCTGCGGCGGGCCCGCTCCTTCGGCGGCCCGGTCATCGTGCACGCCGTCACCACCAAGGGGTTCGGCTACCCGCCGGCCGAGACCGACCAGATCGACGCCTGGCACGCGACGGGCGTCTTCGACCCGGACAGCGGCGCGAGCGTGCGCAAGACCGGGCTGGCCTGGACCGACGCCTTCGCCGACGAGCTGGTGCGGGTCGGCGCCGAACGCCCCGACGTCGTCGCCATCACCGCCGCGATGCTGCACCCGACGGGCCTGGCGCCGTTCGCCGAGCGGTTCCCCGAGCGCACCTTCGACGTGGGCATCGCCGAGCAGCACGCCCTCACCTCGGCCGCGGGCCTGGCGATGGCGGGGTTGCACCCGGTCGTCGCCGTCTACTCGACCTTCCTCAACCGGGCGTTCGACCAGCTGCTCATGGACGTCGCGCTGCACCACCAGCCGGTGACGGTGGTGCTCGACCGCGCCGGCGTCACCGGCGACGACGGCGCCTCGCACAACGGCATGTGGGACATGTCGATCCTCTCGGTCGTGCCCGGGCTGGCCCTGGCCGCGCCGCGCGACGAGGCGACCCTGCGCGAGGCGCTGCGCGAGGCCGTCGACATCACCGACGGCCCCTCCGTCGTGCGCTTCCCCAAGGGCTCGCTGCCCCCGGACATCCCGGCCGTCGAGCGGCGCGGCCCGGTGGACGTGCTGCGCCGCGGCAGCCGGGCGGAGGTGCTCCTGGTCGCAGTCGGCTCGATGGTGCCGATGTGCCAGGCCGTCGCCGAGCGGGCCGCCGACCACGGCATCGAGGTGACCGTCGTCGACCCGCGCTGGGTGCTCCCGGTCTCGGCCGAGCTGGTCGAGCTGGCCGCCGGGCACCGGCTGGTCGTCACCGTCGAGGACGGCGGCCGGGCCGGGGGAGTGGGCACCACGCTCAGCCAGGCCCTGCAGGACCGCGACGTCGACGTGCCCGTGCGCACGCTGGGCCTGCCGCAGCAGTTCTTCGAGCACGGCAGCCGCGGGCAGGTGCTCGCCGACGCCGGGCTGACCGAGCAGGACGTCGCCCGTCGGATCGCGGAGTGGACGGCCAGGCTGGCCGAGCGCTCCGAGAGCCCCGTCGTCGAGTCGGTCGAGGGCGGGCGATGACCGTCATCGCCGAGATCCAGGTGGCGCCGTCGCCACCCGGCACCGCGGAGAACCCGCACGCGCACGTCGAGGCGGCGATCGCCGTCATCCAGGCCTCCGGGCTGCGTCACGAGGTGGGGGCGCTGGGCACCACCCTCGAGGGCGAGGCCGACGAGGTGTGGGCCACGCTGCGCGCCGCGCACGAGGCGATGCTGGCCGCCGGCGCCGCCGGTGGGCTGTCGCACATCAAGGTCGCCTCGGTGAACCGCACGATGGACAGCCTCACCGCCAAGTTCCGCTGAGCCCGCCGCCAGGCTCGCCGCCCGGCCGCGCCACGCCCGCCGTCGTCCTCCCTCACCGCAGAGCGTCCTCCCACACCCCACACCGTGAGGGAGGACGCTCCACGATCAGGGCACCTGATCCCAGCGAAGGTTCAGGCGGCGACAGGTCGAGGTCGGCGCCCGCCGGCGGGGTCGGCGCGGCTAGAAGGACCGCTTGGTCAACCGCCAGACCTGCCCGTCGCTGTCCGGCGCACCGATCCCGGTGCCGGGGGAGAGCGAGTTCACCGACACGTACACGTTCCCCGGCTGGTCGACGACCACGCCCGCAGGCGAGGGGACGGGCAGGGTGGCCCGTGCGCCGTTCTTCGGCACGAACACCATCTGACCGGCCCGGTCGGCACCGCCGAACAGCTCGCTGACGTACAGGTTGCCCGCCTGGTCCTGCGCGGCACCGGTCACCCCGGTGAAGCCGGTCCAGGTCTGCTGGATGGCCCCGGTCCGGCGGTCCAGCTCCCAGACCCGGCCGGCGCCGGGGACCAGCGATCCCAGGCCCCCCACGATGACGTCCCCGTCCCGGCTGAAGGTGAGGGCCGTCGGGACCGGGTCGCAGGAGGAGTCGTTCTGGTTGGGCCGGGTGTCGCAGGGGCCACCGGTGATGTTCGGCAGCACGGCGAACACGCTGATCTCACCGCTACCGTCGACGGCGAGGACGGCGTTGGCGGCGGCGTCGGCCACCAGCACCCGGTCGCCCAGGTCGAGCACCCCGTACGGGTTCGACTCGAAACCCTGGCCGTCCGGGTCGTTCGCCCACTCGAAGGCACGGATGTCGGCGACCACGACGGCCGGCTGGCCCGCCGCCGCGCGCAGCAGCTTCCCCTCCTGCTCCTTCGGCAGGCCGGTGATGCCGTCCGGCACGTCGACGTCCTTGGCGACGTAGATCCGGTCCAGGGACCGCGCGCTCGCCGAGTCGTTGCCGGTGGCGCCGATCCCGGACGGACCGGCTTCGGACAGCAGACCGGTCACCACGCGCTCCGCAGTGACCCCCTGGACCTTGCTCGGGCGCCGCACGATGCTGACCGCCCCGGTGGTGCCGACGCAGACCTGTTCCCCGCCCACGACGGCACAGTCGCTGCCTCCGGTCCCGGACTCCGCGATGACCAGCACCCCGTCACTGGTCAGGTCCAGCTGCCGGGGGTTGTCCAGGTGCCGCGCGACCGGCACCGGGGCCAGCCGTGAAGCGTCGGCGGGCGCGGCGACGGCGGGACTGATCCACAGCGTCGTGATCGCCAGGCCGGTGGTGGCAGCTGCACATGCGAGACGTCTCATCGATACCCCTAGCCAGTCGAGGAGCTGGGCCGTCGGAACGGACCAGCGCGAGGACGCCGAACGTTGGCAGGGGGATCCGGGCTGGTCAACCGTCCACTGCGCGGTGCGCTGGAGGCAGGCCGCCGGCGATACCTCGGCTCCGTCGTCCTCCCTCACCGCAGAGCGTCCTCCCTCACCGCGCACCGTGAGGGAGGACGCTCCACGATCAGGGCACCTGATCCCGGCGGGGGTCAGGCGGGGAGGGAGGCGACGCCCTCCGGCAGGAAGCGGGAACCGGTGACCTTCTCCGAGACGCCGGTGCGGTCCAGGTAGGCGGAGATGCCGCCCAGCCAGAACGGCCACCCGGCGCCGAGGATCATGCACAGGTCGATGTCCTGCACGGCTTGCACGACGCCCTCGTCCAGCATCAGCCGGATCTCCTGCGCCAGCGCCTCGAGGGCACGCGCGCGCACCTGCTCCTCGGTCAACGGCTCCTCGCCGGCGAAGGCCTCCGCGAGCTCGGGGTCCACGACGCCGGGCTCGGTGAAGACGCTGGTCCTGCCCAGCTCGACGATCCGCCTGAGCCCCTCGCCGACGGCGAACCGGTCGGGGAACGCCTCGTGCATCCGCTCGGCGACGTGCAGCGCCACCGCCGGGCCGACCAGCGAGAGCAGCTCGAACGGCGTCATCGGCAGGCCCAGCGGGTCGAGCGCCTTCTCGGCGACCGGCACCGGCGTGCCCTGCTCCACGGCGGCGGTGACCTCGCCGAGGAAGCGGGTGAGCAGCCGGTTGACCACGAACGCCGGAGCGTCGGCGACCAGCACGCACGACTTCTTCAACGACTTCCCGACGGCGAAGGCGGTGGCCAGCGTCGCGTCGTCGGTCTGCTCGGCGCGCACCACCTCCAGCAGCGGGAGGACGGCGACCGGGTTGAAGAAGTGCAGCCCCACCACGCGTTCGGGGTGCTCCAGCTTCGCCGCCATCTCGGTCACCGACAGCGCCGAGGTGTTGGTGGCCAGCACGCACTCGGGCGAGACGACGGCCTCGACTTCAGAGAACACCTGCTGCTTGACCGACATCTCCTCGAAGACGGCCTCGATGACGAGGTCGGCGTCGGCGAAGACGTCCTTGGACAGCGACCCGGTGACCAGGCCCTTGAGCTGGTTGAGCTTGTCCTGGCTCAGCCGGCCGCGGGCAGCCAGCTTGTCGAGCTCGCCGTGCACGTAGGCGACGCCCTTGTCCACGCGCGCCTGGTCGATGTCGGTGAGGACCACCGGCACCTTCAGCTGCCGCACGAACAGCATCGCCAGCTGCGAGGCCATGAGCCCGGCACCGACCACGCCGACCTTGGCGACCTTGCGGGCCAGCTTGCGGTCGGGAGCGCCGGCCGGCCGCTTGGCCCGCTTGTTCACCAGGTCGAACGAGTAGAGCGAGGCCCGCAGCGGGTCGCTCATGAGCAGCTCGGCGAGGGCGTCGTCCTCGGCCGAGGTGCCGGCGGTGAAGGCGTCGCCCGCGATGCCGTTGCGGGCCAGGTCGAGCAGGTCCACCGACCGCACGGCGCCGGGGGAGGCGTTGCGCGTCCGGGCGGCGACGATGCCGCGGGCGCGGGCGATCGCGTCGTCCCACGCCGAGCGGTCGACCTCCGGACGGGAGACGGGCACGGAGCCGTCGAGCACGCCGACGGCCCACTCGAGCGAGCGCTCGAGGAAGTCGGCCGGCTCGAAGAGCGCGTCGGCGATGCCGAGCTTCGCGGCCTCGGGCGCCGGCGTCATCTTGTTCTGCGCCAGGGCGTTCTCGACGATCACCGTGACGGCGGGGTCGATGCCGATCAGGTTCGGCAGCAGCTGGGTGCCACCCCAGCCCGGCACCAGCCCGAGGAAGGCCTCGGGGAAGCCGACCGCCGCGCCGGCGCTGATGGTCCGGTAGTGGCAGTGCAACGCGAGCTCCAGGCCACCGCCGAGGGCCACGCCGTTGACGAACGCGAACGTCGGGATCGCCGAGTCCTTGAGCCGCCGGAAGACCCGGTGGCCGGTCTCGGCGATCTCGCGCGCGGCGGCGGCGTCCGTCACCGACGGAACCCCGGAGAGGTCGGCACCGACGGCGAAGACGAACGGCTTGCCGGTGACGGCGATCGCCGCCGGTGCGGGGGAGTGCGCCGCGATCTCGTCCAGCGCGGCGTCCAGGGACGCCAGGCCGCCGGGGCCGAAGGTGGAGGGCCGGGTGTGGTCGTGCCCGTTGTCGAGCGTGATCAGCGCGACCTCGCCGACCAGGCCCGGGTAGGTCAGGAACCGCACCTTGGCGGCGGTCACGACCTCGTTCTCGAAGACGGCGTTCGTCACTTCTGGAACCCCTCCCAGGTCCGGTTCTCCCAGATCACGGTGGCGCCCATGCCGAGGCCCACGCACATGGCGGTGAGGCCGTACCGGACGTCGGGGCGCTCGGCGAACTGGCGGGACAGCTGGGTCATCAGGCGGACGCCCGAGGAGGCCAGCGGGTGGCCGACGGCGATGGCGCCGCCCCACGGGTTGACGCGCTCGTCGTCGTCGGCGATGCCGAAGTGGTCGAGGAAGGCGAGCACCTGGACGGCGAAGGCCTCGTTCAGCTCGAACAGGCCGATGTCCTCGATGGCGAGACCGGTGCGGGCCAGGGCGCGCTCGGTGGAGGGCACCGGGCCGACGCCCATGACCTCGGGCTCCACCCCCACGAAGCCGTAGCCGACCAGCCGCATGCCGACGTTCAGGCCGAGCTCCTCGGCGACGTCCTCGGCGGCCAGCAGGCAGCCGGTCGCGCCGTCGTTGAGGCCCGCGGCGTTGCCCGCGGTCACGTGCCCGTGCGGGCGGAACGGCGTCTTGAGCGTGCCGAGGCCCTCGAGGGTCGTCTGCGGCCGCGGCGGCTCGTCGACGGTGGCCATGCCCCAGCCGTGCTCGGCCGAGCGGGTGGCGACGGGGACCAGCTCAGGGCCGATCTTGCCGTTGGCGAGCGCCTTGGCGTACTTCTGCTGGCTGGCCAGCGCGAAGGTGTCGGCGCGCTCCTTGGTCAGGTGGGGGAACCGGTCGTGCAGGTTCTCGGCGGTCGAGCCCATGACGAGCGCGGACTCGTCGACCAGCTTCTCGCTGAAGAACCGCGGGTTCGGGTCGGCGCCCTCGCCCATCGGGTGGCGGCCCATGTGCTCCACGCCGCCGGCGATGGCGACGTCGTAGGCGCCGAAGGCGATGCCGCTGGCGGTCGTCGTCACCGCGGTCATGGCCCCGGCGCACATCCGGTCGATCGAGTAACCGGGGACCGACGTCGGCAGACCGGCCAGCAGCGCCGCGGTCCGGCCCAGGGTCAGGCCCTGGTCGCCGATCTGGGTGGTGGCGGCGATGGCCACCTCGTCGACGCGGTCGGCCGGCAGCGCCGGGTTGCGGCGCAGCAGCTCGCGGATGACGCGGACGACGAGGTCGTCGGCGCGGGTCTCGGCGTAGATGCCCTTCGGGCCGGCCTTGCCGAAGGGGGTGCGCACGCCGTCGACGAAGACGACCTCACGCAGCGAGCGTGGCCGCCGCTCAGTGGAAGACACAGAACCTCCGCAGGTGTCGGAGCCGGCCCTGGGAGGGCGCGGCGGGCTACAAGTTACCCACCGGTAACCGTCCGGGCCAAGCGCGCCACGACCCCCGTCCGAGGGGGGTCTCCCGGATCACGGTCCGGCAACGGCGCAGGGGTGTGCTTGCGGTCACAAGCGGATGGCGCGCAAGATGACCCGCCGGAATTTCTCTGTAACCCCAACGAAATAGAGGTCCCTCTCATGGCGCGACGGCGCACGGTGACGACGGCGATCGCTGCGGCCCTGGTCTTCGGGCTGGCCGCGTGTGGTGGCGACGACAGCGGCGGTGGCAACGGCGGCGGCGGTGGCGGTGGCGAGGCCGCTGCGGGCAAGGTCGGCGTGATCCTCCCCGACACCGCCTCCTCGGCCCGCTGGGAGTCGGCCGACCGCCCGCTGCTCGAGGCCGCCTTCGAGGAGGCCGGTGTCGAGTACGACATCCAGAACGCGCAGGGCGACGCCCAGCGGATGAACACGATCGCCGAGCAGATGATCACCGAGGGCGTCACCGTCCTGGCGATCACGAACCTCGACTCCGCCTCGGGCGCCGCCATCCAGCGCCAGGCCGAGAGCCAGGGCGTGCAGACGATCGACTACGACCGGCTCACCCTCGGCGGCGAGAGCGACTACTACGTCTCGTTCGACAACACCGAGGTCGGCCGCCTGCAGGGCGAGGGCCTGGCCCAGTGCCTCGGCCCCGAGCCGGCGAACATCGCCTTCCTCAACGGCTCGCCCGACGACAACAACGCCACGCTGTTCTCGCAGGGTGCGCACGAGGTCCTGGACCCGATGGACCAGTACACGCAGGTCGCCGAGCAGGCCGTGCCGGAGTGGGACAACCAGCAGGCCGCCACGATCTTCGAGCAGATGTACACCCAGGCCGGCGGTGACATCCAGGGCGTGCTGGCCGCCAACGACGGCCTGGCCAACGCCGTCGTCTCGATCCTGGCCCGCAACAACGTGGCCGGGCAGGTGCCGGTGACCGGTCAGGACGCGACGGTCGAGGGGCTGCAGAACATCCTCGCGGGCGAGCAGTGCATGACCGTCTACAAGCCGATCGCCGACGAGGCCCAGGCCCTGGCCGACCTCGCCGTGGCCCTGGTCAACGGCGAGGAGCCCCAGGTCGACGGCTCGGTGGAGGACCCCGAGGGTGGTCGCGAGGTCCCCTCGGTGCTGCTCGAGCCGGTCTCGATCTTCCGGGACAACGTCAAGCAGGTCATCGACGACGGCTACCAGACCGCCGCCGACGTCTGCACCGGTGAGTACGCCGCTGCCTGCACGGAGCTCGGCATCTCCTGAGCCATCCGGCCGGGGCACCCGCACGGGTGCCCCGGCCGCGTGCTCCCGCCCTGCCGGCCCCGGCTCGCCCCGGGGCGGCGGGGCGCCCTATCGTCCCGCCCACGGTCGACCGACCGTTCCCTGCTGGAAGGACGCAGCGGTGTCCGCACCCGAACAGACCTCGCCCACCCCGACCCTCGAGCGGCCCACGCTGAGCCTGCGGGGGGTCAACAAGAGCTTCGGGGCCGTCCAGGTCCTGCACGACGTCCACCTCGACGTCTACCCCGGCAAGGTGACCGCGCTGGTCGGTGACAACGGCGCCGGCAAGAGCACGCTCATCAAGGCCATCGCCGGCATCCACCCGATCGACTCGGGCACCGTCGAGTTCGAGGGCGAGCCGGTCCAGCTGAGCGGCCCGCGCGACGCCGCCCGCCTGGGCATCGAGGTCGTCTACCAGGACCTCGCGCTCGCCGACAACCTCGACGTCGTCCAGAACATGTTCCTGGGCCGGGAGCGCAAGCGCGGCGTCCTCCTCGACGAGGCCTCCATGGAGGAGGCCGCGCGGGACACGCTGACCAAGCTGTCGGTGCGCACGCTGAAGTCGGTGCGCCAGCTGGTGTCCAGCCTCTCCGGTGGGCAGCGGCAGACCGTCGCCATCGCCAAGGCCGTGCTCTGGGAGTCCAAGCTCGTCATCCTCGACGAGCCGACCGCCGCGCTCGGCGTGGCGCAGACCCGGCAGGTGCTCGACCTGGTGCGGCGGCTGGCCGACACCGGTCACGCCGTCGTCTTCATCACCCACAACATGGTCGACGTGTTCGAGGTCGCCGACCGCGTCGCCGCCCTGTACCTGGGTCGCGTCGCCGCCGACGTCCCGATCTCCGAGGTCGACCGCACCCAGGTCATCGAGCTGATCACCTCCGGCCGCTCCGGCGAGCTGGGGCTCGCGCCGGACGCGCTCGAGGACTGAGAGGACCCCCATGTCGAGCAACACCCTGACCGCCGCCGAGGCCAGCGGGCCGCACAAGCCGGCCGCGGGCTTCGAGGGCGACCGGCAGGACAACACCGTGGGCGGCGCCGTCCGCGGCTACCTGAACAAGCTGCGGGCCGGTGACCTCGGCGCGCTGCCCGCCGTCCTCGGCATCGTCGTCCTGGGCATCCTGTTCACGGTCCTGCGGCCGGGCACCTTCCTCACGCCGCTGAACCTCTCCAACCTGCTGGTCCAGTCGACGCCGATCATCGTGCTGGCGATGGGGCTGGTCTTCGTCCTGCTGCTGGGCGAGATCGACCTCTCCGCCGGTGTGGTGAGCGGGGTCTGCTCGGCGGTGCTGGCGCAGTTGCTGGTGCAGGCCGGGGTGGCCTGGCCGATCGCCGTCCTCGGCGCGATCGCCACCGGCGCCGTGATCGGCGTCTTCACCGGCAGCCTGGTGGGTCTGGTCGGCATCCCGTCGTTCGTGGTGACCCTCGCGCTGTTCCTCGGCTTCCAGGGCGTCACCCTGCGGCTGATCGGCCAGGGCGGCACCGTGCCCGTCCGCGAGCCGGTCATCCGGGCGCTGGCCAACGAGAACCTGCCGGTCACCCTCGGGTGGATCCTGGCCGTGCTCGTCGTCATCGCCTACGCCGCTGTCGAGTTCTGGCGGTGGCGGTCGCAGCGATCCCGCGGGCTGGCCCACCAGCCGCTGGCCCTGGTCGTGCTGCGCATCGTCGTGATCGCCGCCGTCGTCTTCGCGGTGACGGCGATCCTCAGCGTCGACCGGGCCCTGGCGGCCACGATCGACCTGGCCGGGATCCCGTACGCGGTCCCGCTCGTCGTGGTCCTGCTGCTGGTCCTGACGTTCGTGCTGTCGCGGACCAGCTTCGGCCGGCACGTCTACGCCGTCGGCGGCAACGCCGAGGCCGCGCGCCGTGCCGGCATCAACGTGACCCGGATCCGCGTCCTGGCGTTCGTGATCTCCTCGAGCCTGGCGGCGATCAGCGGCATCCTCGCCACCTCCCGGTTGAGCTCGGTCACCCCTGACGCGGGCGCCGGCAACACCCTGCTCTACGCGGTCGGTGCGGCCGTCATCGGCGGCACCAGCCTCTTCGGTGGGCGCGGCCGGGCCCGGGACGCCGTCCTGGGCGGGCTGGTCATCGCGATCATCGCCAACGGGCTGGGCCTGCTGGGGGTCGCGGCGTACCTCAACTTCATCATCACCGGCGGCGTGCTGCTGCTGGCCGCGAGCGTCGACGCGCTCGCCCGCCGTCGGGCCGCCACGGCCCGACGATGACCCCTGCCGTCCGCCGCGCTCAGCGCCGGCGGGCGGCAGGTGACCACGCCGACGCCGGCGCCACCCGCTCAGCGCGGGAGGCGCCGGCGTCGTCGTGGGGACTGGTCACGGCCCCGGCGCAGGGGCCCGCCGCGAGCCTGCAGCGGTGGGGGGCGCCGGGGTCCTTTCTCAGGCGCGGGTGACGGCGTCCGCGAGCAGGTCGAGGGTCAGCTCGACCTGCCACTCGCGGGCGCCACCGGCCCGCAGCGCCTCCGCCACGGCGGCGCGCTCCCGCGGCTCCGGCGGGCTCCACATGGTCCGGCGCACCAGGTCGGGGGAGAGGAGGTTCTCCACCGGCACGGAGTGCTTCTCCGACAGCTCGGCGAGCCCGGCCCGCACCACCTGCAGCCGGGTGGCGGCCGCGGGGTCGCGGTCGGCCCAGCGGTTCACCGGCGGCGGGCCGTCGCCAGGCCTGCTCTGCAGGGGCAGCTGGTCCTCGGGCAGCGCCTTGCCACGCGCGAGCGCGGTGTACCAGTGCGCCACCAGCCGGCGGTTGGCCCGGCCGCGGAAGACGGGCAGCTCCAGCAGGGCGCCCTCGTTCTTCGGGTCGGCCTGGACGGCGGCGACCATCGCCGAGTCGGGCAGCACGCGGCCGGGCGCGACGTCGCGCTTGCGGGCCAGCTCGTCGCGGGCCTCCCAGATCGCCCGCAGCATGCCCAGCTGACGCCGGCTGCGCAGGCCGTGCACACCCGACGTCCGCCGCCAGGGGTCCTGCCGCGGCGCGGGCGGGCCGGCGGCGAGGATGGCCTCGAACTCCTGCCGCGCCCACTCGGTCTTGCCCTGCTCCTCGAGGATGGCGGCCAGCGCGTCGCGCAGGTCGACCAGCACCTCGACGTCGAGCGCGGCGTAGACCAGCCACTCCTCGGGCAGCGGGCGGGTGCTCCAGTCGGCGGCGGAGTGGCCCTTCTGCAGCGAGAAGCCCAGCAGCGACTCGACGACGGCGCCGAGCCCCACGCGGGGCAGCCCCGCCAGGCGGGCGGCGAGCTCGGTGTCGAAGATGCGGGCGGGGACCAGGCCGATCTCGGCGAGGCAGGGCAGGTCCTGGTTGGCCGCGTGGAGCACCCACTCGGCGTCGGCGATCGCCGCCTGCAGCACCGAGAGGTCCGGCAGCGGGATGGGGTCCAGCAGGCCGGTGCCCGAGCCGTCGCGCCGCAGCTGCACCAGGTAGGCGCGCTGGCCGTAGCGGTAGCCGGAGGCGCGCTCGGCGTCGACGGCGACCGGGCCGGTGCCCGCGCGCAGCGCCTCGGCGTACTCGACGAGCTGCGTGGAGGTCTCGATGACCGGAGGGAGGCCGTCGCGGGGGGCGAGCAGCGGGATCGCCTCGGGGGTCTCGGCGGCCGCCGGGTCCTCCGGTGGCCGGGGAGTGGGCTCGGTGCTCAGTTGCCGTCCACCTTCTTGCCGGTCCTCGTCCTTCGGTCCACCGGCGCCCGGGCCGGGAGGGCGGCGACCGCGCCGATCCTGGGAAGGAGCACCGGCGCAACGGGCTCCGCGCCGCTGTGCCGCACCGATGTTAGAGAGTCTCGCTGCCGACCCGGTCGGAGGGACCCAGGAGGTGCACGCCGGGGGGCGGCAGACCGGCGGCGTTGCCGAGCACCTCGAGCCACGCCACCAGGTGCCGGTCGAGGTCGGAGTCCACGGCGGTCCAGGAGGCGCGGATCTCGACGTCGACCGTGTGCTCGGGGCCGGCCAGCTCGCCGAAGCGCGTCGACGCGGTCCGGGTGACCGTGCCGCCGACCGTGTGGTGCACCGCGCCGGCGTCACCGAGCGCGTCGGTGAGCCAGCTCCAGGCCACCTCGGAGAACATGGCGTCGTCCACCAGCTCCTCGTCGGTCCCGGCGGAGAGGTAGCCGACGCAGCGGGTGGTGCCGTGCCAGGCCTCGTGGCCGTCGGGGTCGAACAGGACGATGAACCGCGCGCTGGCGATCTCCACGTCGTCCTCGTCGTCGCCGGCGTCGGGATCGGGCACCCGGGCGCCCAGGGCGACGGCGTAGGGAGCCAGGCGCTGGGGCGCCGGGATGCGGCCCAGCTCGATCTCGGGGCGCACCCGCACCGCGGCCAGCGACTCCAGGGCGGCGCGGAAGGCGGCCGGGACGTCGCCGTCCCGGTTCCCGTCCCCGGCGTCGGCCAGGTTGCGCGGCTCCACGTCCGCAGAGTAGGCCGGTGCGGGGCGGTGCGTCGCCGACGCGCCGCAGGCGGCCGGACGCGGCGCGGCGGTGCGACCCGGCGGTCTGGGAGGATCGGCGGTCGTGAGTCCCGCTCCCGCGTCGGCGTCCCCGGCCGATTCCGACCTCGTCCGTGCCGCACGCGGCCTCCCGGTGAGCCGCACCCCGGTCTGGTTCATGCGCCAGGCCGGGCGTTCGCTCCCGGAGTACCGGGCCCTGCGCGCCGGCACGGCGATGCTCGCGGCCTGCCAGGACCCCGACCTGGTCACCGAGATCACCCTGCAGCCGGTCCGCCGGCACCAGGTCGACGCCGCCATCCTCTTCTCCGACATCGTGCTGCCGCTGGTGGTGGCCGGGGTGGACATCGAGATCAAGCCGGGCATCGGGCCGGTCGTCGCGAACCCGGTGCGCACCGTGGCCGACGTCGACGCGCTGCCCGACCTCGGGCCCGACCAGCTCGGCTTCCTGCAGACGGCGGTGCGCTCGCTGGTCGCCGAGCTCGGCCCGACGCCGCTGATCGGCTTCGCCGGGGCGCCCTTCACCCTCGCCACGTACCTGATCGAGGGCGGGCCCTCCAAGGAGCACGCCCGCACCAAGGCGTTCATGTACGCCGAGCCGGAGGCGTGGTCGCGGCTGCTGCAGCGGCTGTCGCTGTCGGCGGCGACCTTCCTGCGCGCCCAGGTCGACGCCGGCGCCTCGGCCGTGCAGCTGTTCGACTCGTGGGCCGGGGTGCTCTCGGCTGCCGACTACGCCGAGCGCGTGCTGCCGCACTCGCGGGCGGTCTTCGACGGGCTCGGCGACCGGGACGTCCCCCGGATCCACTTCGGGGTGGGTACCGGGGAGCTGCTGCCGCTCATCGGCGACGCCGGCGCCGACGTCGTGGGGGTCGACTGGCGCGTCCCGCTGGACGAGGCCGCCCGCCGCGTGGGCCCGGCCCGCTCGCTGCAGGGCAACCTCGACCCCGCCGTCCTGCTGGCCGACCGGGCCACCGTCGAGCGGGAGGTCCGCCGGGTCGTCGAGCAGGCGAAGGGCGCCCGCGGGCACATCTTCAACCTCGGCCACGGCGTGCTGCCCGACACCGACCCCGACGTCCTCACCCGGGTCGCCGCACTGGTGCACGAGCTGACGGGCTCGTGACCCGCCGGCTGGTCGTCGTCGGCGCCGGGATCACCGGCCTGGCCGCCGCCTTCGAGTGGCGCCGCCGCCGGCCCGACGACGAGATCGTCGTCCTGGAGGCCGGCGACCGCATCGGCGGCAAGCTGGACCGGATGGACCTGGCCGGGGCCTGGTACGACACCGGTGCCGAGGCGATGCTGGCCCGGGTGCCCGAGGCCGTCGCCCTCGTGGAGGCCCTCGGGTGGGGCGACCGGCTGGTGCCGCCGGCCACCACCCAGGCCTCGGTGGTGCTCCCCGAGGGCCGGTTCCCGCTGCCGGCGGGCACCCTCCTCGGCGTGCCGGCCTCGGCCGACGGGCTGGACGGTGTGCTGACCCCCGCCGGGGTGGCGCGGGTCCGCGCCGAGGCCGAGCTCCCGCCGCTGGACCTGCCCGACGGCGACGTCGCCGTCGGCGGGCTGCTGCGCGAGCGGCTGGGCGACGAGGTGGTCGACCGGCTGGTGGAGCCGCTGCTCGGCGGCGTCTACGCCGGCCGGGCGGACGAGCTGTCGCTGACCGCCACCATCCCGCAGCTGGCGGCGCACCTGCGCGGCGCCCGCTCGGTGCTCGAGGCCGTCGCGGCCGGCCGGGAGGCCGGGGGGCGCAGCCGCGGCGACGCCGACGGCCCGGTGTTCGTCACCGTCGACCGCGGGATCGGGGCGCTCCCCGCGGCGCTGGCCGAGGCGGCGCGGGCCGATGTCCGGCTCCGCACGCCGGCCCACGCCCTGCGCCGCACGGCGACCGGGTTCGAGGTCTCGGTCGGACCGGTCGCGGCGCCCGAGGTGCTGACCGCCGACGCCGTGCTCGTCACCGCCCCGGCGCCGAAGGCGGCCCGCCTGCTCGGCCACGTCGCCGCGGACGCCGTCGAACCGCTGCGGGGCATCCCGTACGCCTCGATGGCCGTGGTCGCCATGGCGTTCCCGGGCCAGGACGTCGACGCCGGGTCCGGCCTGCTCGTGCCGCCGGTGACCGGCCGGCTGGTCAAGGGCGTCACCGTCTCCTCGGCCAAGTGGCCGCACCTGGCCCGCGGCGGGGTGCTGCGGGTGCGCTCGTCGGTGGGCCGGTTCCGGGACGAGGAGCAGCTGCAGCGCCCCGACGAGGAGCTGGCCGCCGACGTGGTCGCCGACGTCGCGGAGCTGCTGGCCCTCGAGCGGCCGGAGCCGCTGCAGACCCGCGTGGTGCGCTGGGGTGGCGGGCTCCCGCAGTACCAGGTCGGCCACCCCGGGCGCGTGGCCGCGGTCCGGGCCGCGGTCGCCGGCGTGCCCGGCCTGGCCGTCGCCGGTGCCGCGTACGAGGGGGTGGGCGTACCCGCCTGCATCCGCGACGCGCACCGGGCCGTGGCCACCCTCATCTAGGCGAGGTCCAGGCGGTCGACCCGGACGCGGGACCCGTGCCGGGGATCACGGGAGGCGCGGGCATCGGCGCGGCCCGGTCGGCGTTGGGCCTGCCGTGCGCACGCACCTGCACCAGAAGTCCATCGTCCCACCCGTCCCACCGATCCGGTGCTTCAAGCACCACGTGTGGATGGCCGCCTGCTCCGACTGCCGCGCCGCTCGCGCGGTCCGGCCGTCGGAGGGGCGCGAGCAGCCGGCCCAGGCCGGCTGACGCCACCCCGCACCGGCACGGCCGACCCCTCCGAGGGCCCTGATCGCACCGATCGGGGCCCTCGGTGTTCCCGCACCCGGGTGGGCCGCCCGGCACGGAGGGGCGAGCGGTGGTGCGGGACAATGGCGCGCATGAGCGAGGACCAGCGCAGCATCGGCAAGCGGGCCAACGAGCTGAACGACACCATCCGCTACACGATGTGGTCGGTGTTCAGGCTCGCGCGGCCGTTCGGTGACGAGCAGCGGAGCGCGGCCGCCGACGAGGCCGCCGCGCTGATCGAGGAGCTGGCCGGCAAGGACGTCGTCGTCCGCGGCACCTACGACGTCGCCGGGTTCCGCGCCGACGCCGACCTCATGGTGTGGTGGCACGCCTCGACCGCGGAGGCGCTGCAGGAGGCCTACACGCGCCTGCGCCGGACCGCGCTCGGCCGGCGGCTGGACCCGGTGTGGTCGCAGCTGGCGCTGCACCGCCCGGCGGAGTTCAACCGCAGCCACATCCCGGCGTTCCTCGCCGACGAGGAGCCGCGGCGCTACGTCTGCGTCTACCCCTTCGTGCGGTCCTACGAGTGGTACCTGCTGCCCGACGAGGAGCGGCGGGACATGCTGAAGGAGCACGGCATGCAGGCCCGGCCCTACCCCGACGTCCGGGCCAACACCGTCGCCGCCTTCGCCCTCGGCGACTACGAGTGGATGCTCGCCTTCGAGGCCGACGAGCTGCACCGCATCGTCGACCTCATGCGCGACCTGCGCGCCAGCCGGGCCCGCCGGCACGTGCGCGAGGAGGTGCCGTTCTACACCGGCATCCGCAAGCCCGTGCAGGAGCTGGTCCGCGACCTGGCCTAGATGTCGCCTAGATGTACGACATCCCCCGTCGCGGGCCCGGAGGGTCCCGACGGGGGATGTGCAACGGCTCAGCGCAGCCGGGGAACGGCTCCTGGCCGCGGTGTGATCCGGAGGATCACGAAGGGCTCAGCCGGATGGAGACGCTGTTGATGCAGTAGCGGTCGCCGGTGGGCGTCTGCGGGGCGTCGTCGAAGAGGTGGCCCAGGTGGCTGTGGCAGGTGGCGCACAGCACCTCGGTGCGGATCATCCCGTAGCTGCGGTCCTCGCGGAGGATGACGTTGTCCTCAGCGGAGGCCTCGTAGAACGACGGCCAGCCGCAGTGCGAGTCGAACTTCGTCTCCGAGCGGAAGAGCTCGGCCCCGCACGCGCGGCACTCGTAGACGCCGACGGTCTTGGTGTCGACGTACTCGCCGGTCCACGCGCGCTCGGTGCCCGCCTGGCGGAGCACCGCGTACTCCTCCGGGGACAGCTGCGCCCGCCACTCCTCGTCGGTCTTGGTGACCTGGGGCTGCTGAGGGGAGGTCGTCATGCCTGGTCGAACGAGCGGCGCCGCACCACCATTCCCGGTGCTCAGCGGCCCAGCCCCGCGTCGCGGGCCCGCACGATGGCCTGCGCCCGGTCGGTGACCTGCAGCTTGGCCAGCACGTTGGACACGTTGTTGCGGACGGTCTTGGGCGACAGGTACAGCGCCGCTGCGATCTGCGCGTTGGACCGCCCGGCGGCGACCAGGTCGAGCACCTCCCGCTCGCGGGCGGTGAGCTGGGGGAAGACGGTCTCCGGCCCGGTCGGACCCGAGGCGAAGAACTCACCGATCCGCCGGGCGAGGGCGGCGCCGAACACCGCGCCGCCGTTGGCCACCGTCGTGATCGCCCGGACCACCTCCTCCTGGTCGGCGCCCTTGAGCAGGTAGCCGCGCGCCCCGGCCCGGACGGCGGCGAACACCGTCCCGTCGTCCTCGCTCATGGTCAGGACGACGATCCCCACCGACGGCGAGGCCGAGGTCACCCGCCGGGTCGCCTCGATCCCGTCGATCCCCGGCATCTGCACGTCCATGACGACGACGTCGGGCTGCTCCGCGAGCGCGAGGGCGACCGCGGCCTCACCGTCGGCGGCGGTGCCGACCACGGCGAGGCCCGGGACGGAGTCGAGCAGCATGGCCAGGCCGTCGCGGTAGACCGGGTGGTCGTCGGCCACCACCACCCGCAGCGGCTCGCCGTCCCCAGCGGGCTCACCCACGGTGCACCTCCTCGCTTCCGCGGACCGCTCCGCTCCTCGCTCCCACGCCCGGGCCGCCTCCGCGGTCGGTCCGCTCCTCGTTCGTACCTCGCTGCGATGCTCCCTCCCTGTCGGCAGCCGCCTCGCTGGGAAGCTCACGGTCCTGTCCGCTCGCCCTTCCTCCTCCGTCGGCGGGCAGGACCGCCCGCACCACCGTCCCGCCGTCGGGCGGGCACGACACCGTGCACCGGCCGCCGAGCTCGGCCGCGCGCTCGCGCAGCGACACCAGCCCCACCCCGGCCGGGGCACCCTCCGGGATGCCGACGCCGTCGTCGGTCACCGTCAGGACCAGGGACCGGTCGGCGTCGCGGACCAGCTCCACCCGGCAGGTCGAGGCGCGGGCGTGCCGGGCGACGTTGGCCAGGGCCTCCGACGCGATCCGGTAGGCGGCGACCTCCACGGCGGCGGGCAGGTCGTCGGCGGTCGGGTCCGCCTCCACCGTGGTGGCCGTGCCCGCGCCCAGCAGCCGGTCGGCCTGCTGGCGAACCGCCCCGGTCAGGCCGAGGTCGTCCAGCGCGGGCGGCCGGAGGTCGTGCACCAGCCGGCGGACGTCGGCCAGTGCGGCGGCGACGTCGTCCCGGGCCGTGCGGAGCAGCCGGTCGGCGTCCTCCGCGCGACCGGCCGCGGTGAGGTTGCGGGCGGTGTCGATGCGCAGGACCACGGCGCCCAGGCTGGGGCCGAGGCCGTCGTGGAGATCGCGACGCAGCCGGCGGCGCTCCTCCTCGCGGGCGGCGACCAGCTCCTCCCGGCTCTGCTGCAGCTGGGCGGCCAGCGAGCTGGCCCGCGCGGCGGCCGCGGCCTGGCGCACGACGTCGGCCAGCAGCCCCTCGTCGCGGGTGACCAGGTGCGCGCGGACGCCGTCCCGGGGCAGCAGGAGGCGACCGACCTCCTCGCCGCGGTAGGCGATGGGCAGGGACCGCACCGCCGGTGGGCGCCGGCCGTGCTCGGCGACCAGCCGCTCGCCGCCTGCGTGCTCCACCTCGACGCCGACGTAGGGGGACCGGAAGGCCTCCGCGACCGCCGCCGCGATCGCCACCAGCTGCGCCTCCGCGCCGCCGGAGCGCTCCAGCCGCGCGGCCAGCCCCGAGACCACCCGGTAGGGGTCGTCCCGCTCGCCGAGCACCCAGCGCCGGACCAGCCGCCAGAGCGGGGCGCGCAGCGGCACGTAGACGGCGGCGACGAGCAGCAGGGTCAGCAGGGTGGCATCGCGCTCGCCGAACCGGTCCCCGAGCAGCGCGCCGGCCGCGCCGAGCACCGCCAGGTCCAGCAGGACGACGCCGATGCCCAGCACGCCGTAGACCACCGTGCCGCCGAGGAGCCGGTCGATGTCCACCGCGCGCGGCCGCAGGATGCCGACGGCCACGGCGCCCCCGGTCAGCGCGACGGCGACCATCAGGGCCATCGCGCTCGGCTCGCCCGGCAGCAGGAGCGTGCTGAGCATGACGAGCAGGTCCACGACGGCGGCCCAGAGCAGCCAGCGCATCCGGCGACGGTCCTCGTTCGTCGCCTGGCGGTAGCGGAGGACCACCGAGGCCGCGGGCACGGCGATCCCCAGCACGGCGACGGGAAGGGCGATCCGCAGGAGGGGCAGGGTGACCGATTCGGGCAGCGGCAGGGTGGTGAGGTCGAGGTCCAGGGAGCGGTAGGCCCCGGGCAGCTGACCGTCGTCGGCGGTGAAGGCGACCTCCGAGGGGACCACCAGGAGGAGCGCCGGCAGCAGGGCGGTCGACGCGAGGCTGGCGATCGCGACGGGCCTCCACCGCCCGCCCGGCAGCCGCCCGTCGGGGTAGAGGAGCAGCAGCAGCGGCAGCCCGAGCAGCAGCGCGGCGCCCAGCCGCTGCAGGAACCAGAAGGCGAGGCTCGCCCCGGGCAGCGCCGGGTCGTACTGGACCGCGTACGCGAGCCACGACTCGGCGAGGCCGTCGACCGCCCAGAACAGCCCCGTGCCGGCGAGCACCCAGGAGACGGCGTTGCCCGGTGCCCGGAGGAGCAGCAGCGCCCCGGGGACGGCGACGGCGACACCGGCGAGCGCGGCCACCGAGCCGGGGGCGACGTCGACGGAGGCCCGCGCCGCGGAGGGCGTGAGCACGTCGAGGACGGCGGCGGCGACGCAGGCGGCCAGCGACAGGGCGAGGACGGCCCAGGCGGCGGGTCGGCCGGCCCGGACCCGGCGAGGTGGCGGCGGTGGCGGGCACTGCGACCGCGACGCACCGATCCGCCCGGTCGCCGGCGCCTGTGTCTGCACGCGCGCATCCTCGCCTGCCGACGTCCCGGTCGTCACGGGGCAGGCGTCCCGGGTTCCCCGGGACAGTTCTCGGGACCCGATCGAGGGCGGCGGGCCCTGGGTGCCCGGGACGGGTTCCCGCGACCGTTCTCCCAGGCGGTGCACAGGGCACCGCACCTCACCACCGGAGACGTGATGTCCCTCAGCACCACCCCCGCCCCCGCCCGCACCGACGTCGCGGAAGCCCGCGGCACGGTCCCCGGCGCCTCGACCAGCCTGGTCCGCCGCGCCGGCGTCGCCGTCGCCGCCGGCGCCGGGTCCTGGGCGATCGCCTGCGCAGCCCTCGGGACGACGCCGCCCGCCGGCACCTGGCAGGCGACCGTCGTCAACGTGGCGGCCGTGGCCTTCCAGGTCGGCCTGATGTTCCTGGTGACCGTGCAGATGCGGACCGGCGCCATCGGCACCGGCCGCCTCGCCCGGCGCCTCCTGCACGTGGAGCACGGCCTGCTCTCGGTGGCCATCGTGTCCTCGCTGATGTGGGCGTTCACGCCCGGGCTCTACGACACCGGCTTCTTCTTCGTGATCGACCTCTTCTGGCCGCTGTCCATGCTGGGCATGGCCGCCCTGGGGGTCCGCATCGCGATCGCCGGCCGCTGGCAGGGCGTCGCCCGCTTCTGGCCGATGGTCGCCGAGAGCTGGGCGCCGGTCACCGTCCCGACCGCGTTCCTCCTGCCGGCGATCACCCAGTACGTGGGCGCCGCGCACCTGCTCGTCGGGTACGTCGTCCTGGGCGTGCTCCTCGCCACCCGGCCGCACCTCACCGGGGCCCGTGACTGCTGACGGACCTCCTGCCCCCCGCGACTCGCGAGCTCGCGGCGGGACCGTGCAGGAAGGCCTGGGTGCCCCGTCTCCCACGCGGGAGGCGGGGCACCGTCGTGCTCGGGGCCAGGGGGGAGACTGGGGGAGTGACCTCCGCTCCCCAGCCGCCCGGCGGCCTCCTGCCCGACGTCTGGTTCACCCGCGACCTGCCCGTGCTGCGGGCGATCGCCCGGCTGGTCGACGAGCCCAAGCACGGCGGCGCGCCCTACCTGCTCGGCTCGGTGGTCCCGGGCAGCGGGCTGCCGAAGGCGGACGTCGTCGCCGCGGCGAGGGCGCTGGCGTCGGCGGGCTACATCGAGCCGCTGACCAACCACGCCGGCGACATCGTCCGGATCACCGGGATCTCGGCGGAGGCCCGCCGGCTGGCCGGGCTGTGGCCGACCCCGCAGGGCGAGTGGGAGCGGCTGCTCGAGCAGCTGGCCGCCCGCGCCGCGAACGCGCCCACCGACGTGGAGCGGCAGCGCTGGCAGGCGTTCGCCGATGCGGCCCGCGCGGTCGGCGAGCACGACGGCGCGCTGCTCATGTCCGCGCTGATCGGCGGGTACGTGCCGCGCGCCCGCTGACCGGCCCGCGAACGACGACGCCCCCGCCCGGAGAACCGGACGGGGGCGTCGTGCTGATCAGGTGATCAGAGCGGGGTGACGTTCGCAGCCTGCGGGCCCTTCTGGCCCTGCTCGATGTCGAACGCGATCCGCTGGCCTTCATCGAGCGAGCGGTACCCGCTGGTCTGGATGGCCGAGTAGTGGACGAACACATCCGGTCCGCCGCCGTCGGGGGTGGCGAAGCCGAACCCCTTCTCCGCGTTGAACCACTTGACAGTTCCTTCGGGCATTGCTCGCTCCTAGCTGAGGTGGTGCATCGGGGTCCTGCCATAGCGCAGGGCCTTCCCGACGCGACAACCCTAGCGGCCGATGACCGGATCGGGACACCGGTGCGGCAGAACTGTGACCTGGGACTCCTTCTGCGTGTCGATGCGGAACCGCTCTGGCCTCAGAGCAAGTGGCCCGGATCCTCCGGGAACGCGGGCGCAACCCGTCGTCCCCGGCGGGGCCAGGCGGGCCCGTAGGCGCCGACGGAATACGTCGCGCGCACCGGCGTGGCGGCGGGCAGGGCGGCCGGCTCGGGACGCCAGGAACGGACGCCGATCGGTCGTTCGGCGAGGAGGACCGGGGCTGCCGGCGGGTGCGGCGCCGGGACCCAGCGCCGGAGCCCGAGCTGGCCGGCCAGCAGGACGGCGAGCGCGATGGAGACGGTGAGGAAGGCGTCGGTGACCGCGGTGGCCACGTCGAGGGCGGTGATCCGGGGCCAGCCGATGGCCTCCAGCTGGTGGCCGACCATCTCGACGACGACGTACAGCACGCCGTACGCCAGCAACCAGATCCTCACCCGTGCTCCTCCGCCGTGGTCGACAGGTGCATCGACCACCGCTACCCACCGCTGGAGCTCCGGAAGGCGTCCCGGGATCGCCGCTCACCCCTCCGGGGGAGCGGGACCGTCCGTGCGGAGGAGGACGGCCGGCGGGGGAGACGGCCCGCCCTGGTCTTGCGGTTTTCCTGCGGTTCCCTCCGCACCGCCGTGCGGCTGCTCGCCGACGGTGGGACCTGCCGGACGGATCCGGCGCACCACCGATCCAGGAGGACCGCCATGCAGCCGCTCGCCGCCTCGCCCGTGCCCACGCGCACCGCCGTCCCGGCCGGTGCCGTCTTCCTGCGCGACGTGGACGACCTGCACGACGCCGACCTGGACCAGCTGCTGGCCGACCGCCTCGCCGAGTCCGCCGGTGCGCTGCCCGCCGCGGTGATGGCGGCCCGGCTGGCGGAGCAGATCGCGCAGCCCGGGACGGCGCCGGCCGCCGGCCGGGTGCACGCGCTCCCCGCGACCGCACATCGGCTCGTCGGCTGACCCCCTGAGCCGCGACACGTGGGAGGTGGGACATCCGGACCGAGCCGACGCTCGGTCCAGCCGTCCGACCGGTGAGCCTCCCTGAGCTCGGGCACGGGACGAGGATGTGCGCCGGCGCCGACCTCCGAGGGCCAGAGGTGGGCGTCAGCGCACTCCCGCGTCGTCGGGCGACCGGCGGCCCGCCGATCGGCGGGACACGCCACGGCGAGGTGCGGTTCCCGCAGGTCGCCGCGCCGGCTTCCGCCCGGGGACCCGGTCGCCCTCTACTGGGTGAGCGGGTACGAGGAGCGCTCCCTCCGGCCCGGGCGAGCATCACGATCGACGAGGACACCGTGGACGTGCAGGGGCAGATCGTCCGGCAGCAGGTCCAGGGCCGGCGGTGGCTGCTGTCCGTGCAGTTCCGCGAGCTCTCGGAGCAGGACGCCACCGTGCTGCGGCGCCGGGTGTTCCGGGCGCTGCGCGAGGAGCGCGCGGCCGCGGTCGACCGATCCCCGCCCTGACTACCCGGCGGTCGCGGGGGGCTTCCGGGCCCGGCTGGGCTGCACGCGCATCGGCTCGCCCGGCATCTTCGGGTAGTCGGGGGGATAGGGCAGGTCGCCGAGGCCCTCGTCGGCCTCCTGCTTCTCGAACAGCTCCAGCAGCGGCTCGATGCCGAAGGCGTGGTCGGCCAGCCCGGCGTGCTTGTCACCGACGGCGGCGAACCGGGCCGGCATGGTGAGGACGTCGAAGTCGGTGGGGTGGACGTCGGGGAGCTCGTCCCAGTCGACCGGTGCCGACACGGGCGCGTGGGCCCGGGGCCGGATCGAGTAGGCCGAGGCGATCGTGCGGTCCCTGGCCATCTGGTTGTAGTCGATGAAGATCTTCTCGCCGCGCTCCTCCTTCCACCACGACATCGTCACCTGGTCGGGGAGGCGCCGTTCGAGCTCGCGGCCGAAGGCGATGACGGCGTGCCGCACCTCGGTGAAGGTCCACCGCGGCTGGATCGGCACGTAGACGTGCACGCCACGGCCGCCGGAGGTCTTCGGCCACCCCTCCATGCCGTACTCGTGCAGCAGCTCCCGCACGTGGGGGGCGACGCGGACGGCGTCGGAGAAGTCGGTGCCCGGCTGCGGGTCCAGGTCGATGCGGATCTGGTCGGGCGACTCGACGTCGTCCCGGCCCACCGGCCAGGGGTGGAAGGTCAGCGTGCCGAGGTTGGCGCACCAGGCGACGACGGCGACCGAGTCGGGCGCGATCTCGTCGGCGGTGCGCCCGCTGGGGAAGGTGATGTGCGCCGTCGGCACCCAGTCGGGGGCGTTCTTCGGCACCCGCTTCTGGTAGAACGCGTCGCCGTGGGTGTCCGCCCGCGTGGCCATCTTCGCGTCGGGGGAGAAGCCCCCCGGCCAGCGCTCCAGCGTGGTGGGCCGGTCTCTCAGCGCGAAGAGGATCCCGTCGCCGACCGCGATGAAGTACTCGACGACGTCGATCTTGCGGATCCCGCGTTCGGGGAAGTACGGCTTCTCCGGGTTGGAGACCCGCACCTCGTGCCCGTCCACCTGCAGGACGACGGCGTCCTTGCTGCTGCTGGCCATTCCCGCGCTCCGCTCGTCCGGGGGCTGCCGAGTCTCACGCAGGACAGGTGAGCCCGTCCACGGGGACGGTGAGGTCGATCAGGTACGCGTTGACCGCCGCGGTGACGCACTCGGTCTTGGGGTAGGCGGTGTGGCCCAGCCCCTGCCAGGTCAGCAGGGCGCCGTTCTGGAGGTCCTCGGCGAGGTCGACGGCGCCGGGCAGCGGGGTGACCGGGTCGCCCTCGGTGCCCACGACCAGGATCGGCGCGCTGCCCTCGGCGTCGCGCTCGGGCAGCGGGGTGCGGTCGGCCTCCCACACCGAGCAGGTGAACAGGCCGGCGGCCGCGCCCGCACCGAAGAGCGGGTAGCGGGCGCTCCACTCACCGACCAGCTCCCGCACCCGGTCCTCGGGCACGGTCTCCTCGGTGTCGGCGCAGTTGATCGCCAGGTTGGCGTCGAGCAGGTTCGAGTAGGTGCCGTCCTCGAGCCGGCCGCTGTAGTCGTCGGCCAGCGAGAAGAGCAGGCGCGAGTCGCCGTTGCGGGTGGCGGCGAGGCCCTGCGCCAGCTGCGGCCAGGATGCGGTGTCGTACAGCGCCGCCTGCACCGCGGTGAGGATGACCCCCGGCGTGGCCTGCCGCGTCTCGCCCTCCTCGCTGCTCGGCACGGGTGTGGCCTGCGCCTGGGCGAGGAGCTCCTCGAGGAAGCGGCGGGGGTCGTCACCCAGCGGGCAGCCGGCGATGAGCGCCCGGCAGTTGTCGGCGAAGGCGTCGAAGCCCCGCTCGAACCCGGCGGCGTTGGCCTCGGCGTCGGCGACCGCGTCGACGTCGGGGTCGACGGCGGCGTCGAGCACCATGGCGCGCACGCGGTCGGGGTAGAGCTCGGCGTAGGTCGAGCCCAGCGTGGTGCCGTAGGAGTAGCCGAGGAAGTTCAGCTGCTCCTCGCCCAGGGCCAGGCGCAGCTGCTCCATGTCCCGGGCGGTGTCGACGGTGTTGAAGGTGCCCAGCGCCTCGCCGTACTCGTCGGCGCAGCCCTCCGCCACCTCGCGGGAGAGGGCGAAGACGTCGTCGAGCTGCTCGTCGGTCGTCGGACGCGGCTCCGCCGCGATCGCGCGGTCCTTGAGCTCCTTGGGGATGCACTCCACGGGGGTGGACAGGCCCACGCCGCGCGGGTCGAAGCCCACGATGTCGAAGCGGCGCAGCACGTCCTCCGGCAGGGTGAGCGCCAGGCCGATGGCGGCGTCGGCGCCGGAGCCGCCCGGGCCGCCGGGGTTCACCATCAGCGACCCGATCCGATCGGTCTGCCCGGCCAGCACCGCGCGGACGAGGAAGAGCGGCAGCGTGGCGCCGCCCGGCTCGTCGTAGCTGATCGGCACGTCGGTGCGGCCGCACTCGAAGGCGAGGTCGCGCTCGCTGCCCGGCTGCCCCTCGATGAGCGGCTGGATCTGCGCGTCGCAGTCGGTCCACTCGATCGGAGCGGCCTCGGGCTCGGTCGGTGCCGTGCTGGTCGCCGCGGGCTCTTCCGTGGTCTCGGCGAAGGAGGTGCAGCCGCCCAGCACGAGGGGCAGGGCCAGGAGCAGGCCGGAGGCGGCGGCCGGGAGGCCACGGTGCAGACGCATGATCACGAGCATAGGTACCTTCCCGCCCCCCACCGCTCGCACGAGCTACCACGGCCCCCTGCAGGAGCCCGCCGCGAGCCTGCGAGTGGTGCGGGGCAGGGGGTCCTTCACCCGTCCAGGACCTCGGCCAGGTCGTAGCGGACCGGCACCTCGAGCTGGTCGTACGTGCAGCTGCGGGGGTCCCGGTCGGGGCGCCAGCGGAGGAACTGGCCCGTGTGACGAAGTCGACGGCCTTCCAGCTGGTCGTACTTGATCTCCACGACCAGCTCCGGGCGCAGCGGCACCCAGGAGAGGTCCTTCTTCGCGTTCCACCGGCTCACCGCGCCGGGCATCCGCTGCTCGCCGTCGGCCTGCACCTGGGCGTTGGCCCAGTCCTGCCACGGGTGGCCGTCGAGCGCCTCGGCGCGGTAGGGCGCGAGCTCCTCGACCAGCTCGGCGCGGCGCTTCATCGGGAAGGACGCCGCGACCCCGATGTGCTGCAGCTCGCCGTCGTCGTAGAGGCCCAGCAGCAGCGAGCCGACGATCGGCCCGCTCTTGTGCCAGCGGAAACCCGCGACGACGCAGTCCGCCGTCCGCACGTGCTTGACCTTGGTCATCAGCCGCTGGTCCGGGCCGTAGGGCAGGTCGGCGGACTTGGCGACGACCCCGTCGAGGCCGGCGCCCTCGAACGTCTCGAACCAGCGCTCGGCGGTGGCGGCGTCCCGGGTGATGCCGGTCAGGTGCACCGGCGGGCGGGCCCCGGCCAGGGCGTCCTCCAGCCGGGCCCGCCGCTGGGCGAACGGGACCTCGAGCAGCGACTCGTCGCCCAGGGCGAGCAGGTCGAAGGCGACGAAGGAGGCCGGCGTCTGCTCGGCGAGGAGCGTGATGCGCGACTCCGCCGGGTGGATCCGCTGCAGCAGCGCCTCGAAGTGCAGCCGGTCGTCCCGCGGCACGACGATCTCGCCGTCGACGACGCAGCGCTCGGGCAGGTTCTCCTTCACCGCCGCGACGACCTCCGGGAAGTAGCGGGTCAGCGGGCGCTCGTTGCGGCTGCCGAGCTCCACCTCGTCGCCGTCGCGGAAGACGATGCAGCGGAAACCGTCCCACTTGGGCTCGTAGAACCACTCGTCGCCGACCGGCACCTTCGTGGCGGGCTTCGCGAGCATCGGCTTCACCGGCGGCTGCAGCGGCAGGTCCATGCCGGTCAGTCAAGCAGCCGGGGCGCGCACGAGGGCCTCGACGGAGTGCGCGGGCGGTCCTAGCGTTCCCGGCGCGGGGGACGACCCCCGGGAGGCGCAGAGGCCCATGTACCTGACCAGGTTCAGCTACACGCCGGAGACCTGGAGGCGGCTGATCGCGGACCCCGAGGACCGCCGCGAGGCCGCGACGACCTACATCGAGTCGGTGGGCGGGAGGCTCCACGGCTTCTGGTACGCCTTCGGCTCGCACGACGGGGTCAACCTCTGGGAGGCGCCGGATGACGTCGCCATGGCGTCCGTGGTGCTGGCGATCGGCAGCGGCGGGGCGGTCACGAACCTGGAGACGACGGTGCTGCTGACGGTGGAGGAGACCCTGGAGGCCCTGGGCCGGGCCCGGGGGATCGGCTACCGCCCGCCGGCGGGGTAGGACGGCTGCCGCTCCGCCGACCCGATCGCGTACCGGGCGAAGAGCATGCCGTCCTCCTCGAGCAGCTGGCGCAGCTCCAGCCGGGTGGGGACGCCCAGAGCGGCGTCGAGCAGCCGGGTCTCGCCGCCGACCAGGGCCGGGGAGAGCGACAGGTCGAGCTCGTCGACGACGCCCGCCGCGAGCGCGGTCCGCAGCAGCTGCGGCCCGCCCTCGCAGGTGACCTGCTCCAGACCGCGCCCGGCCAGCGCGGCGAGGGCGGCGGGCAGGTCGACGTCGTCGTCCCCGCACACCAGGACCTCCGCGCCGGCGGCGGCGAGCGCGGCGCGCCGCTCGGCGTGGGCGGCCCCGCAGGTGACGACGACGGTGCGGGAGACCGCCTCGGTGACCAGCCGGCTCGACGGGTCGAGGCTCCCCCGCCGGGAGACCACGGCGATCGGCGCCGTGGGTGGCCGGCCGATCGCCGCGCGCAGCCGGCCGACCACGGAGCCGGGCAGGACCGGCCGGTAGCCCTCGGCGGAGGCGGTGCCGTGCCCGACCAGGACGACGTCGGCGAGCGCGCGCAGCACGCGGAACACCCGCTTGTCGCCGGGCGAGCCCAGCCCTTCGCTCACCCCGCCGACGGTGATCGCGCCGTCGAGCGAGGCGATGAAGTTCATCCGCAGCGCGGGGCCAGGCGCCAGCCGGTAGGCCTCCACGAGCTCGTCGTCGTCGACCGGCCCGGGCTCGGGCAGCAGCCGCCGCATCAGCGGGTGGCGAGGACGGCCGCGCTCTCGGCCGGCAGGGTCACCGTCGCGCCGTCGACCTCGGGCAGCTCCCCGGTGCAGAAGAGGACGTCGCCCACCGTGCGGTCCAGGTCGACCTCGCGCGGCTGGTCGGCGAGGTTGACCGCGACCCGCAGCGCGCCGCGGTGCACCACCAGCCAGCGGTCGGCGTCGTCCCAGGTCACCTCGACCGACGCCAGGTCGGGGTCGACCAGGTCGGGGTGGGCGCGGCGCAGCGCCAGCAGCGAACGGTGCAGCGCGAGCAGCCGGTCGTGCGGCTCCTTCTCCGGCTCGCTCCAGTCGAGCTTCGAGCGGGTGAAGGTCTCCGGGTCCTGCGGGTCGGGCACCTCGTCGGCGTCCCACCCGTGCTCGGCGAACTCGCCCTTGCGACCCTCCGCCGTCGCGCGGCCGATCTCCGGGTCGGTGTGGCTGGTGAAGAACTGCCAGGGCGTGGCGGCGCCCCACTCCTCGCCCATGAAGAGCATCGGGGTGAACGGGCTGGTGAGCACGAGCGTCGCGCCGACGCCGAGGAGGCCGGGGGAGAGCGACGCCGAGATGCGGTCGCCGACGGCTCGGTTGCCGATCTGGTCGTGGTCCTGCAGGTAGCCGAGGAACTTCCAGCCCGGCAGGTGCGCGGTGTCCACCGGCCGGCCGTGGTGCCGGCGGCGGAAGCTCGACCAGGCGCCGTCGTGAAAGAAGGCGCCGGTGAGGGTCTTGGCCAGGCCGCCGAGCCCGGCTTCGGCGAAGTCGCGGTAGTAGCCCTGGTCCTCGCCGGTCAGCGTGGCGTGCAGCGCGTGGTGGAAGTCGTCGCTCCACTGCGCGTGGATGCCGGTGCCGCCGGCGACCCGGGGCGTCACCATCCGCGGGTCGTTGAGGTCGCTCTCGGCGATCAGCGTGAGCGGCCGGCCGACGGCGGCCGACAGCCGGTCGACCTCCGCGGCCATCTCCTCCAGCAGGTGGGTGGCCCGCTCGTCGACGAGGGCGTGCACGGCGTCCAGGCGCAGCCCGTCGACGTGCATGTCGCGCAGCCACATCAGGGCGTTGTCGATGATGTAGCGGCGCACCTCGTCGGAGTCCGGCCCCGACAGGTTGACCGACTCGCCCCAGGTGTTGGCGCCGCCCTCGCTGAAGATCGGCATGAACAGCGGCAGGTAGTTGCCCGAGGGGCCGAGGTGGTTGTAGACGACGTCCTGCACCACGCCGAGGCCGCGCTGGTGGCAGGCGTCGACGAACCGCTGGTAGGCCGCCGGGCCGCCGTAGCTCTCCTGCACCGCGTACCAGAGGACGCCGTCGTAGCCCCAGTTGTGCGTGCCGTCGAAGCCGTTGACGGGCAGCAGCTCCACGAAGTCGACGCCGAGGCCGACGAGGTGGTCGAGCTTCGCGATCGCCGAGTCCAGGGTGCCCTCGGGGGTGAAGGTGCCGACGTGCAGCTCGTAGACCACGCCGCCGGCGAGGGGGCGGCCGGTCCAGGCGTCGTCGCCCCAGGCGTAGGCGGAGGGGTCGAAGCGGCGGGAGAGGCCGTGCACGCCGTCGGGCTGGCGGCGCGACCGCGGGTCGGGGCGGGGCGTGTCGTCGTCACCGAGCAGGAAGCCGTAGTCGGCCTCGGGCCCGGCCTCGACCTCGGTGCGCCACCAGCCGCCCTCGTCGCGGTGCATGTCGTGGACCGCGCCGTCCACCTGCAGACGCACCCGCTCCGGCAGCGGCGCCCAGACGGCGAACTCGACGGGTGCGGGCATGCAGGGCCTCCAGGACGGGGTCGGGCGGGGACGGTGACGATGTTCTGCCCGGACGGCGGCCGTCGAACCGTCGGGCGGTGTCGCAGCGCCGTCGGAGGGCTGCGGACCCGTGACGGCCGAGGGGGAGCCGGTGACCGGCTCTTCCCCCGATGGTGGGACGCGGGGACGAGATCGCGGTACCTAGGCTTCTCGCCGCGGTGGCGCACGGTCGCCACGGTGCAGACGCACGCCGGGGCATGCCGGCGTTCCCCGGAGAAGGATCTCGTGATGCCCAGGAGCCAGTTGAACGCGGTCCTGCGCTCGCGCCTGCGACCCGCGCACCGCCGCATCGCCGGCCTCCTGCCTCCGGCCGCCCGGCGGCGCTACCTCTACCTGGCCGGGCAGGGGCGGGTGCCCCGGTTGCGCGCCCCGCAGACGTTCACCGAGAAGGTCAGCTGGCGCATCCTCCGGGACCGCCGGCCGGAGCTGGCGTGGACGTGCGACAAGCTGGCGATGAAGGACCACGCGCACCGCCTGCGGCAGGAGGCGGGCGTGGCCGTGCCGGAGACGCTGTGGTCGGGGGAGGACCTGGCCGCGGTGGCCGGCCGCCGGTTCGACCGCCCCTGGGTGCTCAAGCCGAACCACCGGAGCGGGCTCGTGCGGTTCGGGGCCGCCTCGGAGGTCGTCGACGCGGCGACGGTGGCGGCGACGCGGGACTGGCTGCGCGACGACCAGAACGCGCTCCTGGGGGAGTGGGCCTACAGCTTGGCCCGGAAGCTGTTCCTCGTCGAGGAGGCTGTCGGCGGGGGCGACCCCCTGGACGACTACAAGTTCCTGGTGTTCGACGGCGAGGTCGCCGCGGTCCAGGTCGATCGGGGCAGGTTCACGGCGGAGCAGACGCGCTCCTACTACACGCCTGACTGGGAGCGCATGCCCGTCGAGCTGGTCGTGCCGACCGGACCGCCGGTCGAGGCCCCGGCGAACCTGGGCGCCATGCTGCGGGCCGCGGAGGTGCTCGGCCGTTCATTCGACTTCATGCGCGTCGACCTGTACACCACGGGGGACGAGGTGTGGTTCGGCGAGCTCACCCCGTACCCGAGCGGGGGCTGCATGCGGTACGAGCCCAGGGAGTTCGACGCGTGGCTGGGATCGCACTGGTCGCTGCCGGCGTCCCCGCGCTGAACCCGGCGCCGGACGGCGCCACGGCCCGGGTCGACGGCGTCGTTCTCCCTCGACGGTGGGACGCGGGAACGGGATCCGGAACCTAGGCTTCTCACCGTGGCGGCCAGGTGTCGCCGCCACGGTCAGCAGCACGCCGGGGATGCCGGCGTCCCACGGAGAAGGACCTCGATGCCCCGCAGCCAGTTGAACGCGGTCCTCCGCTCCTACCTGCAGCCCGCGCACCGCGGGATCGCCGGTCTGCTGCCACCGACCGCGCGGCGGCGGTACCTGTACCTCGCCGGGCACCGGCAGCTGCCCCGCCTGCGGGACCCGCAGACCTTCTCCGAGAAGGTCAACTGGCGGATCCTGCGCGATCGCCGCCCCGAGCTGGCGTGGACCTGCGACAAGCTCGCGATGAAGGAGCACGCGCACCGCCTGCAGCAGGAGGCGGGCGTGGTCGTCCCCGAGACGCTGTGGTCGGGGGAGGACCTGGCCGCGGTGGCCGGCCGCCGGTTCGACCGCCCCTGGGTGCTCAAGCCGAACCACCGGAGCGGGCTCGTGCGGTTCGGCGCGGCCTCGGAGGTCGTCGACTCGGCGGCGGTGGCGGCGACGCGGGGCTGGCTCCGGGACGACCAGAGCGCGCTGCTCGGGGAGTGGGCCTACAGCGAGGCCCGGAAGCTCCTCCTCGTCGAGGAGGCCATCGGCGGGGGTGAGCCGCTGGACGACTACAAGTTCTTCGTCTTCGACGGGCAGGTCGCCGCCATCCAGGTCGACCGGGACCGGTTCACCGGCGACCACACCCGCAACCTGTACACCCGCGACTGGGAGCCCGTCCCCGTGCAGGTCGTCGCGCCCAGCGGGCCGCCGACCGGGGCACCGGTGGACCTCCCCGCGATGCTGCACGCGGCGGAGGTGCTCGCTCGCTCCTACGACTTCATGCGGGTCGACCTCTACAGCTCGGCCGGCACCATCTGGTTCGGGGAGCTCACCCCCTATCCGGGCGGCGGGGTCATGCCGTTCGAGCCCGCTTCCTTCGACGCGTGGCTCGGGTCGCGGTGGACCCTGCCGACGTCCCCGCAGGGAGACCGACCGGCCGGCGCCCCGCGACCTCGCGCCACCGCTCCGGCGTAGCCGCGCACCTCGGTACCGCTCCCGGTCGCCGCCGCTACTCCCGCACGAGGAGCGCCACCGGGAGGCGCGAGAGCAGCGCGCCGGCCTCGACCCCCGCCGCGTCCGAGACCACCCGGGTGCCGGTCAGCAGGTCGCGCCAGGCGCCGGTGCCCAGCTGCAGGGCCGTGTCTCCCCAGCCGGTCCCGGCCAGCGCCGCCGGCAGCCGGGTCCCCACGACGACGACGCCGCCGCGGTCGTAGGCCACCAGGTGGTCCGCCGCCGAGCCGGTGACCGCGACCGGCTGGTACCCGCTGAACCGGTCGGGCTGGTCGCGGCGGGCGCGCAGGGTCCGCGAGACGACGAGGAGCTTCGCCGCCCCGCTCTCGTCCACCGGAGGCACCTCGCCGCCGTCGAGCCGCTCCAGCAGCGAGCGGCGGAGGGCGTAGTCGACCGGGCGACGGTTGTCGGGGTCGACCAGCGACAGGTCCCACAGCTCGGTGCCCTGGTAGACGTCCGGGACGCCCGGCATGGTGAGCTGCAGCAGCTTCTGGGTGAGGGAGTTCGACCAGCCCAGTGGGGCGATGCGGGTGACGAACGCGTCGATCTCCGACCTCGTGGCGGGGTCGTCGAAGGCCCCGTCGACCAGCGCGTGCAGCCGGGCCTCGAACTCTTCGTCCGGATCGGTCCAGGTGGTGGAGGTGCCGGCCTCGCGCGCGGCCTTCTCTGCGTAGGCGTGTGCGCGCTCGCGGGACAGCGGCCAGGCGCCGACCAGGTTCTGCCACACCAGGTGCGCCAGCGGGCGGTCGGGGAGCGGGTGCCGGTCGAGCCACCCCCGCACGAGCCGGGCCCACTCGTCGGGGACCTCCGCGAGCACCGCCAGCCGGGCGCGCACGTCCTCGCTGCGCTTGGTGTCGTGCGTCGAGAGCGTGGTCATCGACAGCGGCCGCACCTCCTGACGCCGCTGCTGGGCCGCGTGGAACTCGGCGACCGTGCTGCCGAAGCGGGCCGGGTCGCCGCCGACCTCGTTCAGCGCCACGAACCGCGACCAGCGGTAGTAGGCGCTGTCCTCGACGCCCTTGGCCATCACCGGCCCGCTGGTCTGCTCGAACCGGGTCGCCGCCTCGGTGCCCGCCTGCGACAGCACCGGGTGCAGCGCGTCCAGGGCCGCGACCAGGTCGGGTCGCCGGGCGCGCACCGCCGCGACGGTCTCGTCGAGGTGCTCGCGGCCGTCGGGCAGGTAGCTGCGGTAGACGCCGAAGGTGGCCAGCAGCTCGGCCAGCGCCTCGGTCTGCTGCTCGCGGTCGATCCCGGGCAGCTCACCGATCACCCGCACCAGGCGGGCGACCTCCGAGCCGAGCATCCCGTCGGTGACCTCGCGCTTGCAGTCGTGGACGAGCTGCGCGTAGTCGACCGGCCGGCCGGCGAGCTCGGTGTCCAGCGCGGTGAGCGCCTCCTCGCCGGCCGGGTCGACGAGCACCTGGTCGACCTCGGTGAGCGCGTCGTAGCCGGTGGTCCCAGCGGTCGCCCAGCTCTCCGGCAGGTCCTCGCCGGGCTCGAGGATCTTCTCGACGACGGTCCAGCGGCCGCCCGACGCCTCGGCGAGCCGGTCGAGGTAGCCCTTGGGGTCGGCCAGCCCGTCGGGGTGGTCGATCCGCAGCCCGTCGACGGCGCCGTCGTGCGCCAGCCGCAGCACGAGCTCGTGGGTGGCGTCGAAGACCTCCGGGTCCTCGACCCGCAGGCCGGCGAGGGTGTTGATGGCGAAGAACCGCCGGTAGTTGAGGTCGGAGTCGGCGCGGCGCCAGTCGACCAGCTCGTAGTGCTGGCGGGCGTGCACCTCCTGCGGGGTAGGACTCCGGCCTTCCTCGGTCGTCAGGGTGCCCGGCGCGATCGGGAAGCGGTTGTCGTAGTAGCGGAGCTCCCCGTCTTCGTCGCCCCCACCCTCCCGGCCGACGACCTCGAGCTTCTCGACGTCGTCCGCCGACCCCAGGACGGGGATGCGCACCTTGCCGCCACCGAAGTCCCAGTCGATGTCGAACGCCGCGGCGTGCGCGCTGTCCCGTCCGTGCTTCAGCACGTCCCACCACCACGGGGCCGCGGCGGGGTCGGCCACGCCCATGTGGTTGGGCACCAGGTCGAGCACCAGCCCGAGGCCGTGCTCGTGCAGCGCGGCGACGAACCGGTCGAAGCCGGCTTGCCCGCCCCGGGCCTCGTCGATGTGCGCGTGGTCCACGGTGTCGTACCCGTGGTTGCTGCCCTCGGCGGAGCGGAGCAGCGGCGAGCTGTAGGCGTGGGTGACCCCCAGGTCGGCGAGGTACCCGGCCACCTCCGCGGCGTCCTGGAGCGGGAATCCGGCGTGCACCTGCAGTCGGTAGGTCGCCGCCGGGGTGCCGCGGCGGCGCTCGCTGCCGGGCACCTGGATCGGCTGGCTCACTGCGCGGGCCCCGTCAGGACGACGATCGAGCGACCCTGCACGGTGACGGTCTCGCCGGGCTTGACCTCGACCGGCTCCACCTCGTGCATCTCGGCGGTGTCGAGCACCGGCGTCCAGGTCCGCGAGTAGTCGTCGCTGGGCAGGGTGAACTCGATCGGCTCGTGCGAGGCGTTGAACGCCAGGTAGAAGTGGTCGTCGGAGACGTACTCGCCGCGCTCGTCGGTCTCCCTGATCCCCACGCCGTTGAGGTAGACCGCCAGCGACTTGGCGTAGGCGGCGTCCCAGTCCTCGTCGGCCATCTCCTCGCCCGACGGGGCCAGCCAGGCGATGTCGGGCACCGGGTCACCGAGCCCGCGGCGCACCGGCCGGCCGTGGAAGAACCGGCGACGGCGGAACGTCGGGTGGTCGCAGCGCAGCTTGGTGACCTTCTTGGTGAACTCCAGCAGGCCCTCGTCGACGTTCTCCCAGTCGATCCAGGTCAGCTCGGAGTCCTGGCAGTAGCCGTTGTTGTTGCCGCCCTGCGAGCGCCCGAGCTCGTCGCCGTGCAGCAGCATCGGCACGCCCTGGCTCAGCATGATCGTGGTGATGAAGTTGCGCCGCTGCTGCGCGCGCAGCTGCAGGATCTCCGGGTCGTCGGTGGGGCCCTCGACGCCGCAGTTCCAGCTGCGGTTGTGGCTCTCGCCGTCGTTGTTGCCCTCGCCGTTGGCCTCGTTGTGCTTCTCGTTGTAGGAGACGAGGTCGTTGAGCGTGAAGCCGTCGTGCGCGGTCACGAAGTTGATGCTGGCCACCGGCCGCCGGCCCGAGTGCTGGTACAGGTCGGAGGAGCCGGAGATCCGGTCGGCGAACTCGCCGATCGTCCCCCCCTCACCGCGCCAGAAGTCGCGGACGGTGTCGCGGTACTTGCCGTTCCACTCCGTCCACAGGGCCGGGAAGTTGCCGACCTGGTAGCCGCCCTCACCGACGTCCCACGGCTCGGCGATCAGCTTCACCTGGCTGACCACCGGGTCCTGGTGGACCAGGTCGAAGAAGGTCGCCAGCCGGTCGACGGCGTGCAGCTCGCGGGCCAGGGAGGAGGCCAGGTCGAAGCGGAAGCCGTCGACGTGCATCTCGGTGACCCAGTAGCGCAGCGAGTCCATGATCAGCTGCAGCGACTGCGGCGTCCGGACGTTGAGCGTGTTCCCGGTACCCGTGTAGTCCATGTAGAACTGCTCGTCGCCCTCGACGAGCTTGTAGTACGTGCGGTTGTCGATGCCCCGGAAGGAGAGCGTCGGGCCCAGGTGGTTGCCCTCGGCGGTGTGGTTGTAGACCACGTCGAGGATCACCTCGATGCCCGCCTCGTGCAGGGCGCGGACCATGCCCTTGAACTCCTGGACGTGCTGCCCGGCCGTCGTGTTGCTGGCGTACTCGTTGTGCGGGGCGAAGAAGCCGATCGTGTTGTAGCCCCAGTAGTTGCGGAGCCCCTTCTGCTGGAGGGTGTCGTCCTGCACGAACTGGTGCACCGGCAGGAGCTCGATCGCCGTGATGCCCAGGTCCTGGAGGTGCTCGATCGTCGCCGGGTGCGCGACGCCGGCGTAGGTGCCCCGCAGCTCCTCGGGGATCCGCGGGTTGGTCATCGTGAGCCCCTTGACGTGGGCCTCGTAGATGACCGTCTTGTTGTAGGGGGTCTTCGGCGGCCGGTCGACGCCCCAGTCGAAGTACGGGTTGACGACGACGGACTTCGGCATGTGCGCCGCCGAGTCGTCGTCGTTGCGCTCCTTGGTCTCGAAGTCGTAGCCGAAGACGGACGGGTCCCAGTCGATCTGGCCGTCGATGGCCTTCGCGTACGGGTCGAGCAGGAGCTTGTTCGGGTTGCAGCGCAGCCCCTGCGCCGGGTCGTGCGGGCCGTGCACACGGAAGCCGTACTTCTGGCCGGGGTGGATGCCGGGCAGGAAGGCGTGCCAGACGTACCCGTCCATCTCGGGCAGCCGGACGCGTTCCTCGTTGCCGTCGTCGTCGAACAGGCACAGCTCGACCTTCTCGGCCACCTCGCTGAAGATCGCGAAGTTCGTCCCGGTGCCGTCGTACGTGGCGCCGAGGGGATAGGCACTTCCGGGCCACACCTGGGTCATCTGGGGGGTTCCTCCTGCGCAGGGCGCCCCGGGGCTGGGGGCGGGTGACCCGGGTGCATGCTCGCGCGACCCGGGTCCGGGGACGGGCGTCGGGACCCCGTTGCCCGCGCGCGGGGCTCGCCACACCTACGCGGAGGGTGAGACTGCCGACTCCCGCGCCGGCGGGCGGGTACCGGGTGCGACGACGCCCCCCGCGGTGGACCGCAGAGGGCGTCGTGCGCAGGCCCGGCCGGGGGTCGCGTGCCCGCCGGGCCGGGACCGGGGGGCGCACCGGGGTCCGACCTCGCCCGGGGAGAACCCGGGTGGCGCTGGTCCTCGGCGCGGACCGCTCCTGCGACTGGGCACGCTAGGGGTGCGGGCGGGAGCAGACAAGTACCCGCCCTGCCGGTCGGTGTCCCGGGCGCCCCAGCCCTCGCGCCCAGCGCTCGCGACCCGTTCTGTCACACCGCCGACGTACCGTCGTCCCGTGCGCACGTCCACCGAGCTCAGGCCCACCCAGGGGCGCTTCCGCGTCGTCAGCGACTTCCAGCCCTCGGGCGACCAGCCGGCCGCGATCGAGGCGCTCGCCCAGCGGGTGAACGCAGGGGAGAAGGACGTCGTCCTCCTCGGCGCCACGGGCACCGGCAAGTCCGCGACGACGGCGTGGCTGATCGAGAAGGTCCAGCGCCCGACGCTCGTGATGGCGCCGAACAAGACCCTCGCCGCCCAGCTGGCCAACGAGTTCCGCGAGCTGCTCCCCGACAACGCCGTGGAGTACTTCGTCTCCTACTACGACTACTACCAGCCCGAGGCCTACGTCCCGCAGACCGACACCTACATCGAGAAGGACTCCTCGATCAACGAGGAGGTCGAGCGGCTGCGGCACTCGGCGACCAACAGCCTCTTCACCCGGCGGGACGTCGTCGTGGTGGCCACGGTCTCCTGCATCTACGGCCTGGGCACGCCCCAGGAGTACGTGGAGCGGGCGCTGAAGATCAAGGTGGGGGAGGAGCGCGATCGCGACGAGCTGCTGCGCACCCTGGTCACCGAGCAGTACACCCGCAACGACCTCTCGTTCACGCGCGGCACCTTCCGGGTGCGCGGCGACACGATCGAGGTCTTCCCCGTGTACGAGGAGCTCGCCGTCCGCATCGAGATGTTCGGCGACGAGGTGGAGCGGCTCTACTACCTGCACCCGCTGACCGGCGAGGTCGTGCGCGAGGTCGAGGAGATCTACGTCTTCCCGGCCAGCCACTACGTCGCCGGCCCGGAGCGGATGGAGCGGGCGATCGGCAACATCGAGGCCGAGCTGGAGACGCGGCTCGCCGAGCTCGAGAAGCAGGGCAAGCTGCTGGAGGCCCAGCGGCTGCGCATGCGCACCACCTACGACATCGAGATGATGCGCCAGGTCGGCTTCTGCTCGGGCATCGAGAACTACTCGCGCCACATCGACGGCCGCTCGCCCGGCAGCGCCGGCAGCTGCCTCCTCGACTACTTCCCCGACGACTTCCTCCTGGTCATCGACGAGTCGCACGTGACCGTCCCGCAGATCGGCGGCATGTACGAGGGCGACATGAGCCGCAAGCGCACGCTGGTCGAGCACGGCTTCCGGCTCCCCTCGGCGATGGACAACCGCCCGCTGAAGTGGGAGGAGTTCACCGACCGGATCGGCCAGACCGTCTACCTCTCGGCGACGCCGGGTGACTACGAGCTCGGCCGGACCCAGGGCGAGGTCGTCGAGCAGGTCATCCGCCCGACCGGCCTGGTCGACCCGGAGGTCGTGGTCAAGCCGACCAAGGGCCAGATCGACGACCTGGTGCACGAGATCCGGCTGCGGACCGAGAAGGACGAGCGGGTGCTGGTCACCACGCTCACCAAGAAGATGGCCGAGGACCTCACCGACTACCTCCTCGAGCTCGGCATCAAGGTCCGCTACCTGCACTCCGAGGTCGACACCCTGCGGCGGGTGGAGCTGCTCCGCGAGCTGCGCCAGGGCGAGTACGACGTGCTGGTCGGCATCAACCTGCTGCGCGAGGGCCTGGACCTGCCCGAGGTGTCGCTGGTCGCCATCCTCGACGCCGACAAGGAGGGGTTCCTCCGCTCGGGCCGGTCGCTCATCCAGACGATCGGCCGGGCCGCGCGCAACGTCTCGGGTCAGGTGCACATGTACGCCGACAAGATCACCCCCTCGATGGCGCAGGCGATCGAGGAGACCAACCGGCGCCGGGAACGGCAGATCGCCTACAACACCGAGCGCGGGGTGGACCCGCAGCCGCTGCGGAAGAAGATCGTCGACATCCTCGACGGCATCTACCGCGACGCCACGGAGGCCGAGGGCGCCACCGAGCTGCTCGGGGGCTCCGGTCGGCAGCAGTCGCGTGGCAAGTCCCCGGTGCCCGGGCTGTCGTCCAAGTCGCGGGCGAAGGCCGGCTCGATCGACGTCCAGGGCCTGCCGCGCAACGAGCTGGCGGACATGATCACGCAGATGAACGAGCAGATGCTGGCCGCCGCTCGTGAGCTGCAGTTCGAGGTGGCCGCCCGCCTGCGCGACGAGCTCAACGAGCTGAAGAAGGAGCTGCGCCAGTTCGACGCCGCGCACGCCTGACCCCCGGCGGGAGCCGGATCGTCGACCGGACGGGCCTCGGATCTTCGTCGGGGAGCGGGGAACTCCTCGGCGACCCGGGGCGTTGACGCCTCTGAACCACACGGAACGTGCGGGCGGTGACGTCTGCGCGGACCGGGTTCGTGGAGGGGAGTATCCCGACGCGAGCGGGTCGTCACTACGGGATCCCCTGCGGTCCCCGGCCCGCCGGCCGCCCGTCCGGGCGGTGGGAGAGACCTCCGGCAACTGACAACCGCCAGTTCCCCGGAGGCTCTTCTTGGACGTCCCGTTCTGGGTCTGGGCGATCACGGTCACCGCGATCGTCGCCATGCTCGCTTTCGACTTCTTCGGTCACGTGCGCACCCCGCACGCGCCGACCCTGCGTGAATCGGCCACCTGGTCGGCGATCTACGTCGCGCTCGCCATCATCTTCGGGATCCTGATCTGGGTCTTCTACGGGGCGACGTACGGCGGTGAGTACTTCGCCGGCTACATCACCGAGAAGAGCTTGTCGGTCGACAACCTCTTCGTGTTCGTCATCATCATGGCGAGCTTCGGGGTGCCTCGGGAGCTCCAGCAGAAGGTGCTGCTGTTCGGCATCGCCTTCGCGCTCGCGCTGCGCACGGTCTTCATCGCCGTGGGCGCCGCCGCCATCGCCAACTTCAGCTGGGTGTTCTACCTCTTCGGCGCCATCCTCATCTGGACGGCCTGGGTGCAGGCGCGCAGCGGCGGGCACAGCGAGGAGGAGGACTACAAGGAGAACGCCGTCCTCCGGTTCGCGCGCAAGCGGCTGCGGACCACGGACGAGTACCACTCCGACCGGATGACGGTGAAGCAGGAGGGCAAGCGCTACCTGACCCCGCTGGCGATCGCGCTGATCGCGATCGGCACCGCCGACGTCATCTTCGCCGTCGACTCGATCCCGGCGATCTTCGGCCTCACCCAGGAGACGTTCCTCGTCTTCGCCGCGAACGCCTTCTCGCTGCTGGGTCTGCGCCAGCTGTTCTTCCTCATCGACGGGCTGCTCGACCGGCTGGTGTACCTGGCGTACGGGCTGGCGGTCATCCTCGGCTTCATCGGCATCAAGCTGGTCATCCACGCGCTGCACACCAACGAGCTGCCGTTCCTCAACGGCGGTGAGCACATCACCCTGATCCCCGAGGTGCCCACCTGGCTCTCCCTGTCGGTCATCCTGGTCACCTTGGTCGTGACGACCGTGGCGAGCCTGGCCAGGAGCCGCCGGGACCGCGAGGAGCACGCCGCCCTCGCCGGCGACGTGCCGCAGGCCCCCGCCGGGCTCGCCGCGGAGGAGCGGCCGGCGGGTGCCGACCCGGCGGTCGGGACCGGGTCGGCCACCGCCGGCGATCCGCTCGGCCAGGGCGTGGGCGACCACGGGCCCGGGGCTGCGGACGCGCGCGGGGAGACGGCGCGCCGGACGGACGGATCACTCCGGCGGTGAACGGCGGAGCGCCGGGGTACGGTGTGCGCCACGTACCCCGGTGCTCGCAGTCGATGGGGCCTGCACGGCGACGGGGTCGCACGATGGAGGGGAGTATCCCCCCGCGGCAGCGTCGTCATCACGAGATCCCACGGTCTCCGGTGCTGCCGGTCGTCGGCCCCGGCCGGCGGTGGGAGAGACCTCCGGTGCCGACACTCGTCCCCCGGAGGACCTGACCCGCATGGAACTTCCCGTCTGGTTCGAGATCACGACGTTCGTGGGGCTCACGGTCCTGCTGCTCGCCGACCTCGCCATCGTGGCCCGCCGCCCGCACGAACCCTCCATCAAGGAGGCCGGGCTGTGGGTGAGCTTCTACATCAGCCTGGCGCTGATCTTCGGCCTGCTGATGCTGGCGTTCACCAACGGCACGTACGCCACGGAGTTCTACGCGGGCTGGCTCACCGAGTACTCGCTCTCGGTCGACAACCTCTTCGTCTTCGTGATCATCATGGCCCGCTTCCAGGTGCCCCGGAAGTTCCAGCAGGAAGCGCTGATGATCGGCATCATCATCGCGCTCGTCCTGCGCGGGATCTTCATCCTGCTCGGCGCCGTGGTCATCGAGCGGTTCGTGTGGGTCTTCTACATCTTCGGCGCGTTCCTCATCTACACCGCGATCAACCTGGTGAAGCACCGCGGCGAGGACGACGAGTACGAGGAGAACGCGTTCATCCGGCGGATGCGCTCGGTGCTCCCGATCACCCAGGACTACCACGGCGCGAAGATCCGGGTGACCGAAGACGGCAAGAAGATGTGGACGCCGATGATCGTGGTCATCCTGGCGCTCGGCACCACCGACCTGATCTTCGCGCTGGACAGCATCCCGGCGATCTTCGGCCTGACCCGGGAGCCGTTCATCGTCTTCACGGCCAACGTCTTCGCCCTCATGGGCCTGCGCCAGCTGTACTTCCTGCTGGGCGGCCTGCTCAAGCGGCTCGTGTACCTCTCCCTCGGGCTCGCCGTCATCCTGGCCTTCATCGGCGTCAAGCTGATCCTCGAGGCGGTGCACGAGAACCAGCTGCCGTTCGCCGGTGAGCGCGAGCCCATCGAGGCGGTGCCGCACATCCCGATCTGGCTCTCGCTGAGCATCATCCTGGGCGTCCTGGTCATCGCCACCGTGGCAAGCCTCCTGAAGACCCGCGGCCAGATCGCCACCGCCGGTCCGCCGGACATCGACACGGAGACGGCGCAGTCGGTGCCCACCGGCGGGCCCGAGGCCGCGGCCGCGGCCGAGGCCAAGATCGCCGAGCGCGGCGCGGCCGCCGAGGACGACCACCGCAGGAGCTGACGGAGGGGGTTCCTGCCGGAGGGCGGGTCCGGGGTCTCGGCTAGCGTCGCCGGCATGCGCCCGTCGGACCTCTCCCTCCTGCGGACGCCGGGGACGCCGACGGTCTCGCCCGACGGGCGCATCGCGGTGGTGGCCGTGGGCTGGGCGGATCCGGAGGCCGACGCCTACCGCAGCCAGCTGTGGGCGGTGCCCACCGACGGCTCGGCGCCCGCGCGCCCGCTGACGGCCGGTCGCCGCGACACCGACCCCCGCTTCTCCCCGGACGGGCGGTGGATCGCCTACCTCGGCGCGGAGCCCGGCGGCCGTCCCCAGGTGCGGGTGCTGCCGGCGGCCGGCGGGGCGCCGCGCCGGCTGACCGGCCACCTGCTCGGCGCCGGGGCCCCGGTGTGGGCCCCGGACTCGCGCCGCCTCGCCTACGTCGCCCGGGTGCCCGAGCAGGGCCGGTACGGCACGGTGCCCGGGGTCGGGCCGGCGGCGGAGCCGCCCCGGCTGATCACCACCCTCGGGTATCGGCGGGAGGGGGTCGGGCACCTGCGCGACCGGCCGGCCCAGGTCTTCGTCGTCCCCCTCCCGGCCGACTTCGCCGACGACGCCGCCCCGCTCCAGGAGCCGGTGCAGGTGACCACGGGGCACGCCGACTGCGCCGACGTGACCTGGCGCCCGGACGGCGCCGAGCTGGCCTTCGTCTCCGCGCGGCACGACCGCGCCGACCTGGTCCGGGACGTGCACGCCGTCCGCCCCGACGGCTCCGGGCTGCGCCGGGTCACGGAGGCGCGCGCCGACTGCTCGCTGCCCGCGTACACCCCGGACGGCGGCTCGATCGTGCTCACCGCCGTCCCCGACCTCGGGCCCGCGGGGGTGGACGCCGCGGCCCGGGCGGCGGTGCCGTGCCGGGTGCCCGTCGACGGTGGCCCGCTGACCCCGATCCTCGACCCGGAGGAGCACGCGCGGGGCGACCGCACCCCGGCGACCGTGCTGGCCGACGGGGCGGTGCTGGTGGGCGACCAGCGGCGGGGGGCGGTGGCGCTCCTGCGGGTGCCCCTGGACGGCGGGCCGCCCGAGACGCTCGTCGACGGCTCGTTCACCGTCCGCGGGATCGGAGCCGCCGGCGCGGTCGTCGTCGCCACCGTGGCGCACGACCGCTCGGCCGGCGAGCTGCTGGCCCTGCGCGGCGGGCAACGCCGGCTGCTCACCGGGTTCGGCCGGGAGCTCGGGGCGACCGGGCGCCTGCACCGGATGCACGAGCGGAGCGCGCACGCGCCCGACGGGTACCCGGTGCACGGCTGGGTGACGCTGCCGCCGGGCGAGGGGCCCCACCCGGTGCTGCTCGTCCTCCACGGCGGGCCGTTCCGCCAGGACGGCTGGGAGCTGCTGGACGAGACGCAGGTGCTCGCCTCGGCCGGCTACGCCGTCGTCCGGTGCAACCCGCGCGGGTCCGCCGGCTACGGCGCGGCGCACGGGCGGGCCGTCCGCGGCGCGTGGGGCGGCCCGGACGCCGACGACGTCCTGGCGTTCCTCGACGCGGTGCTCGCCGACCCGGCGCTCGACGCCGGGCGGGTGGGCGTCATGGGGCGGGGCTACGGCGGCACCCTCGCCGCCCTGCTGATCGGCCGGACGGACCGCTTCGCGGCAGCCGTCGTCGAGGGCGCGTTGACCGATCCGGAGAGCTTCGTCGGCAGCTCCGACGTCGGCTGGTGCTTCGTCGACTCCCACCTCGGGACCGATCCGGAGCGGTTGCGGGCGCAGAGCCCGCTGGCCCGGGCCGGGAGCATCCGCACGCCCACGCTGGTCGTCCACGGCGAGGAGGACCAGCGGACGCCGCCGGAGCAGGGGGAACGCCTCTACGTCGAGCTGGTGCGGCGCGGGGTCCCCGCCGAGCTCCTGCTCTTCCCGGGGGAGGGGCACGACCTCCCGCACACCGGTGGGCCCCGGCACCGGCTGGCGCGCCTGGAACACCTTCTCGACTGGTGGGGGCGGTGGCTCCCGGTCGGCGGCACAGCCCACTCCGGTAGGTGATCCCTCGACACGCCGTCACGGTCGATCACTGAGCGTCGATGACGTTGCTCGGCGTGTCGTGACGTGCGTCACACGGGAAGTCGCAGGTCGTGAACGGCAATCGAGGTGGGGAAGAGGTCCCCGGGCGGGCCGCGCGGGTTTCCGGATCGGAACCTTCCTCTATGCAACCGGGCCGTCACTCCGGTGGAGTGCCGGTGCCGGCAACGGAGCCGGCGCCCGGCGGCTGCGCCGCCGACCACCGATCGAAGGGGATCGAGCGTGAACGAACGACGGACCGCGTCCGCACGACGGACGGCGGCTCGAACCATCGCACTGGGCACCAGCGGGCTCATGATCGCCCTGGCGCTCCCCGTCACCACGGCCACCGCCGCACCCCGGGACCCGTGCGACCGCCGGCACAACAACACCTACGCCAAGCTGCTCGAGTGCGTGGACCTCGAGGACGTCCTCGAGCACCAGCAGGCCTTCCAGAAGATCGCCGACGACAGCGACGACCCGGTCTACCCCGGCAGCCGCGCGGCGGGCACGGACGGCTACGCCGACAGCGTCGAGTACATCGCAGGCCTGCTGGAGGACGCCCGCATGGACGTCACCCTCGATCCGGTGGAGGTCACCTTCAACTTCCCCGCCGTGCTCCGGCAGCTGACGCCGGTCCCGGCCGAGTACGAGACCGGCGTCTTCACCGGCAGCGGCTCGGGCGCCGTGGAAGGCGCGGTCGTCCCCGTGGACCTCGTCATCGACGGCGACCGGGCGACCTCCAGCAGCGGGTGCGAGGCCGCCGACTTCGCCGGGCTGGACCTGACCGGTGGCTCCGACGTCGCGCTGATCCAGCGCGGTACCTGCAACTTCGGCGACAAGGTGGTCAACGCGCAGACCGCGGGAGCGGAGGCCGTCGTCATCTTCAACCAGGGCAACGGCCCCGACCGCATGGAGCTGATCGTCGCCAACGCCGCCACGCTCGGTGACGGCAGCACGGTGACGCACAGGATCCCCGTCGTCGGCGCCAGCTTCGACCAGGGCGTCGCCCTCGCGGAGGGGGACGCCACCGCGTTCGTCCAGGTGTTGCCTGCGGAGACGCGCACCGACTACAACGTGATCGCCGAGGTGCGGGGCCGGGACAGGAACAACGTCGTCATGGCCGGCGCGCACCTCGACAGCGTCACCGAGGGCCCCGGCATCAACGACAACGGGTCGGGCTCCGCGGCCCTGCTGGAGACGGCGCTGTCGATGGCCAGCCTCAAGCCGCACAACACCCTGCGGTTCGCCTGGTGGGCGGCGGAGGAGCAGGGGTTGGTCGGCTCGGCCAGCTACGTGGCGAAGCAGCCGCAGAGCGAGCTCGACCGGATCGCGCTCTACATGAACTACGACATGGTGGCCTCGCCGAACTACGTGCAGATGGTCTACGACTCGGACGAGTCGACCTGGGACGCCTCCGCTCCGATCCCGCCGGGGTCGACGGCGATCGAAGACGTCTACGAGTCCTACTACACCAAGATCGGCGTGCCCTACGACGACGCGGAGTACTCCGGCCGCAGCGACTACCAGGCGTTCATCAACGCCGGCATCCCCTCCGGTGGACTCTTCACCGGCGCCGAGGTGCGCAAGACCGAGGAGCAGGCGGCGATCTGGGGCGGGGACGCGGGTGAGCAGTTCGACCCCTGCTACCACCAGGCCTGCGACCAGATCGGCAACCTCGCGCTGGACGCACTGGACGTGAACAGCGACCTCATCGCGTTCGCGATGCTCACGTTCGCCTTCTCCACGGAGTCGGTGAACGGCGTGAAGGGCAGGCCGGTCCCCGGGCCGGCGTTCGAGCTGCCCGCCCCCGCCGGTGCGGAGGGCACGTTCGCCGTGCCCGCCGGCGGCGGTGGTCTCGAGCACGACCACGTGCACGGCCACGAGATCGTGAGCTGATCGACCTCCCGGAACGCGAGCCGTCGTCGGCGTCCCCCGGGGGACGCCGACGACGGCTCGCGCCGTGCGGGGGTGCCGGCCAGGGCCCGGGGGCCTACCGTGCGCAGGATGGCGCTCATCTACCCCGTCCGGATCGACTCCCCGGAGCCCGACGAGGACGCGGACCCCGACTTCGCCGAGCTGGCCGCCGACCTCTCCGACCAGTGGCTGGTCGAGGTCGACCTGGGCGAGGACGGCGACGACGCCTGTTTCGGCCCGCTCACCCCGCGGGCGGCGTGGGACCTCGCCCTCGGCGTGGAGGGGCAGCGCCCCGAGTGGACGGTCTCGGTGCTCCCGCTGCACGTCCCGGGCACCCCCGACGAGCTCGTCGCCCTCTTCGACGAGGACGACGAGTAGCCCGGCCGGCGGTCACCAGCCGCGGGCGCGCCACTCCGGGAGGTGCGGGCGCTCGGCCCCCAGGGTGGTGTCCCGGCCGTGCCCCGGGTAGACCCACGTGTCGTCGGGCAGGACGGCGAACAGCCGCTGCTCGACGTCGTCGATCAGGCTGGCGAAGTCCTCCGCGGACCACGTCTTCCCCACGCCGCCGGGGAAGAGGCTGTCGCCGGTGAAGACGTGCACGCCGGCGTCGGCGGGCCCGCGCCAGACCAGCGCGATGCTGCCCGGCGTGTGCCCGCGCAGGTGCACGACCTCGAGCACCTGCTCGCCGACGGTCACGGTGTCCCCGTGCTCGACCGGCCGCGTCACCGGGACGGGGAGGGCCAGGGCGTCGGCGGGGTGCGCGACGGTCCCGGCCCCGGTCGCGGCGACCACGTCGGGCAGCGCCCGGTGGTGGTCCCAGTGGCCGTGCGTGGTGACGACGGTGCGCAGGTCGGCGTCCCCGACCAGCGCCCGGAGGACGTCCGGCTCGTCGGCGGCGTCGACGAGCAGCGCCTCGCCGGTCGCGGTGCAGCGGAGCAGGTAGGCGTTGTTGGCCATCTCGCTGACCGCGACCTTGGCGACGGTCAGGCCCGGCAGCTCGCGGACGTCGGCCGGGCCGCCGACGGTGACGTCTCCGGTGTAGGTCGGGGTGCTCATCGGACTCCGTTCGGAAAGTGTCGGCGGGCGCCGTTACGGTCCAGGCATGGACGCTAGCGGAGGTGTCGGCACCGCTCAGGGCGATGCCCCGGGGGAGAGGGCCGGTGGGCAGCAGGCCGGGCAGCGGATCGTCGGGCTGACGGCCACGGAGATCGCCGCCCGGGTGCGCGCCGGCGAGCTCACGGCGGTGGAGGTGGTCCGCGCGCACCTCGACCACATCGAGGCGGTCGACGCGCGGGTGGGCGCCTTCCGCGTCGTGCGGCGCGAGGCGGCGCTGGCCGAGGCGGCCGCGGTGGACGCGAGCCTCACCCGCTTCGCCCTCCCGCTGGCCGGCGTCCCGGTCGCGGTGAAGGACAACATCCCCGTGGCCGGCGAGGTCTGCACCGACGGCTCCCCGGCCTGCCCGGCGGGCCCGGCGCGGCGGGACCACGAGATCGTGACGCGGCTGCGCAAGGCCGGCGCGGTCGTCGTCGGCATCACCCGCGTGCCCGAGCTCTGCCTGTACGCCGCCACCGACGGCCCCGGCACGGTCACCCGCAACCCCTGGGACACCGCCCTCTCGCCGGCCGGGAGCTCCGGCGGCAGCGCGGCAGCGGTCGCCTCCGGCTCGGTCCCGATCGCGCACGGCAACGACGGCATGGGCTCCCTCCGGCTGCCCGCCGCCGCCTGCGGCCTGGTCACGCTCAAGCCGGGCAACGGGGCGGTCCCCGGCGGCATCGGGGCCGACGACTGGTCGGGCATGGCGGTCAACGGGGTGCTGGCCACGACGGCGGCCGACCTCGCGGTCGCGTACGCCGTGCTCGCGGGGGAGCAGCCGTCGGCGCCGGCGGCACCCGACCGCCCGCTGCGGATCGCCGTCAGCACCCGGTCGCCGCTGCCCGGGGTCCGCGCCGACGAGTCCACCCGCGCGGCGGTCGACGCCGTGGTCAACCAGCTGCGGGCGGCGGGGCACACGGTGGTGCGCCGGAACCCGCCGGTCACCCCCGCGGCCGCGGCCGGCGCGCTCGCGCGCTGGATGGCCGGGGCGGAGGACGACGCGGAGTTCCTCGGGATCGACCGCGCCCTCCTGCAGCCCCGCAGCCGCACCCACGCCCGCATCGGCCGGCTGGTGCGCCGGCTCGGGCTGATCCGGCCCCGCACGCAGGCGCGGTTCCGGCAGCGGATGATCGACTTCTTCGGCTCCGAGGCCTCCGCGCAGGGGCCCGGCCCGAGCGCGCGGGGGTCGGGGGGCGGGGAGGTCCTCGATCTGCTGCTCACCCCGGTCACCACCGGTCCGCCGCTGCCCGCCCGGCCTTGGCACGAGCGCGGGTTCCTGGCCAACATCACGGCCAACGCGCGGTGGGCGCCGTGGACGGCGGCGTGGAACCTCGCGGGCATCCCGGCCGCGGTCCTGCCGGCCGCCACCCGGCCCGGCGGGCCCCCGGTCCCCGTCCAGTTCGTCGGCCCGCCGGGTGCCGAGGAGCGGCTACTCTGGATCGTCGGCGAGCTGGAGTCCCGCCGGCCCTGGCGCCGGTACGCGCCCGTCTTCGACCCCACCGCGACGCCGGACTGAGCGCCCGACCCGGCAGCGCCCGGCCCCGGTGACCGGGCGCAGCTCACACCGCCGGGTGGACGACCGCGGAACGCGCCGGTGTTGGACCGGGTGAACCGCGACCGGACCACGACGGCCGCCGTCCAGCGCACCACCGCTCCACACACCAGCGACCGACAGGGATCACATGGACCGGCTCGTCGTCCGCGGCGCCCGCGAGCACAACCTCAAGGACGTCCACATCGACCTCCCTCGTGACGCGCTCATCGTGTTCACGGGGCTGTCGGGGTCGGGCAAGTCCAGCCTCGCCTTCGACACGATCTTCGCCGAGGGGCAGCGGCGGTACGTCGAGTCGCTGTCGGCCTACGCCCGCCAGTTCCTCGGCCAGATGGACAAGCCGGACGTCGACTTCATCGAGGGGCTCTCCCCGGCGGTGTCGATCGACCAGAAGTCGACCAACCGCAACCCCCGGTCGACCGTCGGCACCATCACCGAGGTCTACGACTACCTGCGCCTGCTCTACGCGCGGGCGGGCCAGCCGCACTGCCCGAACTGCGGCAAGCCGATCTCCCGGCAGACGCCCCAGCAGATCGTCGACCAGGTGCTGGCGATGGAGGAGGGCACCCGGTTCCAGGTCCTGGCCCCCGTGGTCCGCGCCCGCAAGGGCGAGTACGTCGACCTGTTCAGCTCGCTGCAGACCCAGGGCTTCTCCCGCGTCCGCGTCGACGGGACGGTGCACCCGCTCACCGAGCCGCCGACCCTGAAGAAGCAGGAGAAGCACAGCATCGAGGTGATCGTCGACCGCCTCACGGTCAAGGAGAGCGCCAAGCGCCGGCTCACCGACTCGGTGGAGACCGCGCTGGGCCTCGCCGGCGGCCTGGTCGTCCTCGACTTCGTCGACCTGCCCGATGACGACCCCGCGCGGGAGCGCACCTTCTCCGAGCACCTGGCCTGCGTCGACGACGGGCTCTCCTTCGAGGCGCTGGAGCCGCGGTCGTTCTCGTTCAACTCGCCCTTCGGCGCCTGCGGCGAGTGCACCGGCATCGGCACCCGCAAGGAGGTCGACCCCGAGCTCGTCGTCCCCGACCCCGGGAAGAGCCTCGCCCAGGGCGCCATCGCCCCGTGGTCGAGCTCGATGAGCAACGAGTACTTCACCCGGCTGCTCACCGGTCTCTCGCAGCAGATCGGCTTCTCCATGGACGAGCCGTGGGAGCGGCTGCCGGCCAAGGTGCAGAAGGCGATCCTGCACGGCTCGCCCGACCAGGTGCACGTCCGCTACAAGAACCGGTACGGCCGCGAGCGCAGCTACTACGCCGCGTTCGAGGGGGTGCTGCCGTTCCTCGAGCGCAGGCACGACGACACCGACAGCGAGTACATGCGGGACAAGTACGAGGGCTACATGCGCGACGTGCCCTGCCCCGTCTGCCACGGCACCCGGCTGAAGCCCGAGATCCTCGCGGTGAAGCTCAACGGGCGGTCCATCGCCGACGTCACCAACCTCTCCATCGGCGAGGCGTCGCAGTGGCTGGGCGCGCTGGAGCTGGGGGAGCGGGAGAAGGCGATCGCCGACCGCGTGCTGCGCGAGATCCAGGCCCGGCTCTCCTTCCTCGTCGACGTCGGCCTCGACTACCTCTCCCTCGACCGCCCGGCGGCCACGCTGGCCGGTGGGGAGGCGCAGCGCATCCGCCTGGCCACCCAGATCGGCTCCGGGCTCGTCGGCGTCCTCTACGTGCTGGACGAGCCCTCGATCGGGCTGCACCAGCGGGACAACACCAAGCTGATCGAGACCCTCGTGCGGCTGCGGGACATGGGCAACACGCTGATCGTCGTGGAGCACGACGAGGACACCATCAAGATGGCCGACTGGGTGGTGGACATCGGCCCCGGTGCCGGTGAGCACGGCGGCGAGGTCGTCGTCAGCGGCACGGTCGAGGAGCTCCTCGCCAGCGAGCGCTCGCTGACCGGCCAGTACCTGTCCGGCCGCAAGCAGATCGTCGTCCCCGAGCAGCGTCGCGAGATCACGCCCGGGCGCGAGCTGGTGGTGAAGGGCGCCCGCGAGAACAACCTGCGCGGCGTCGACGTCACCTTCCCGCTCGGTTGCATGGTGGCGGTCACCGGGGTGTCGGGCTCGGGCAAGTCCAGCCTGGTCAACGACATCCTCTACAGCGTCCTGGCCAACGAGCTCAACCGGGCGCGGCTGGTGCCCGGCCGGCACCGCACCGTCACCGGGCTGGAGCACCTGGACAAGGTCGTGCACGTCGACCAGTCGCCGATCGGCCGCACCCCGCGGTCGAACCCGGCCACGTACACCGGTGTGTGGGACCACGTCCGCAAGCTGTTCGCCCAGACCTCCGAGGCGAAGGTCCGGGGGTACCTTCCGGGCCGCTTCTCCTTCAACGTCAAGGGCGGCCGCTGCGAGGCGTGCTCGGGCGACGGCACGCTGAAGATCGAGATGAACTTCCTGCCCGACGTGTACGTGCCCTGCGAGGTCTGCAAGGGCGCCCGGTTCAACCGGGAGACCCTCGAGGTGCACTACAAGGGGAAGACCGTCTCCGAGGTCCTGGACATGCCGATCGAGGAGGCGGCGGACTTCTTCGCGGCCATCCCGGCGATCGCCCGCTACCTGCGCACGCTCACCGACGTGGGGCTGGGCTACGTCCGGCTGGGCCAGCCCGCGACCACGCTCTCCGGCGGTGAGGCGCAGCGGGTGAAGCTCGCCAGCGAGCTGCAGAAGCGGTCGAACGGGCGCAGCATCTACGTCCTCGACGAGCCGACCACCGGCCTGCACTTCGAGGACATCCGCAAGCTGCTGCTGGTCCTGCAGAGCCTGGTCGACAAGGGCAACTCGGTGATCGTCATCGAGCACAACCTCGACGTCATCAAGAGCGCCGACTGGCTCATCGACATGGGGCCGGAGGGCGGCTTCCGCGGCGGCACCGTCGTCGCGGAGGGCACCCCGGAGTTCGTCGCCTCGGTGCCGGAGAGCCACACCGGCCGCTACCTGGCGCCGTTGCTCGACGCCGACGCGATCGCCGCGGCGGCGGCCGGCCCGGTGAAGAAGCGGGTGCGCAAGAAGGCGAGCTGACCGACCGGCGTCGCCGACGGCCCGCGTTCCCCGGGGGGAGCGCGGGCCGTCGCTCTCGGAGGGATGCGTCGCCGGTCCGGGGCGCGGTCGACGCAGGGGGTTGAGCCGGCGCCTCACTCGCCGTACTCTCGGTGTGACCGACGTCACCCCGGCCGACCGGATGGGGTGGCGGAGTCCCTCGGAGGAGGACAGCGATGAGTGCGCTGACGCCCGACTGCGACCCCGACCTGTCCAACTGCGGCTCGCCCGTGTCCGGTGGCGGCGTGCGGTCCACCATCGTCCTGCTCGCCGTGCTCGCGGCGTCCGCGAGCGCGGTCGGCAGCGGCGCGACCGGCGCCATGGCGTTCACCGCCGGCGGCGCCGCCGTCGTCTCGGCGCTGGTGCTCGGCCGCCGGGCGGTGCGCCTCGCGCAGCGCGCGACCGCCGGGATCGTCGCGCACACCTCCTGGCGGTCCCGCCCCGCCGGCTGACGCACCCGTGCGAGCCCGGTCCGGTGCGGTGCCACCGGACCGGGTCGGCGCGCGCCCGGGGCCGCTGGGGCGGTTGGGGCGGGCGGGTGCGCTCGCTGACGGCGTGTCGGTGGCGCGACCTAGTGTGGAGACATGGCCGACCCGTCCACGTACCGCCCGGCGGTCGGCTCCATCCCGGAGTCCCCGGGCGTCTACAGGTTCCGCGACCCCAACGGTCGCGTCATCTACGTGGGCAAGGCCAAGAGCCTCCGCCAGCGGCTGAACAGCTACTTCGCCGACGTCGCGGGCCTGCACCCGCGCACCCGCCAGATGGTGACGACGGCGTCGAGCGTCGAGTGGACCGTCGTCGGCACCGAGGTCGAGGCGCTGCAGCTCGAGTACAACTGGATCAAGGAGTTCGACCCGCGGTTCAACGTCCGCTACCGCGACGACAAGAGCTACCCCAGCCTCGCCGTGACGTTGAACGAGGAGTACCCGCGGCTGCAGGTCATGCGCGGCCCGAAGAAGAAGGGCGTGCGCTACTTCGGCCCCTACGCCCACGCCTGGGCCATCCGCGAGACCCTCGACACCCTGACCCGCGTCTTCCCCGCCCGCACCTGCTCCACCGGGGTCTTCAAGCGGGCCGGCCAGATCGGCCGCCCCTGCCTGCTCGGCTACATCGGCAAGTGCGCCGCGCCCTGCGTCGGCAGGGTGAGCGCCGAGGAGCACCGCCGGATCGTCGACGACTTCTGCGACTTCATGGCCGGCCGCACCGAGTCGATGATCAAGCGGCTCGAGCGCGAGATGGGCGAGGCCGCCGAGGCGATGGAGTACGAGCGGGCCGCGCGGCTGCGGGACGACATCGGCGCGCTCAAGCGGGCGATGGAGAAGCAGGCCGTCGTCCTCGGTGACGGCACCGACGCCGACGTCGTCGCGTTCGCGCAGGACGAGCTCGAGGCCGCCGTCCAGGTCTTCCACGTCCGCGGGGGCCGCGTCCGGGGTCAGCGCGGCTGGATCATCGACAAGGTCGAGGACGTCACCACCGGCGAGCTGGTGGAGCAGTTCCTCCTGCAGGTCTACGGCGGGGTCGACGAGCAGACCGGCGTCGGCGAGGCCGGCGAGGCGGTGCCCCGCGAGGTGCTGGTGCCCGAGCTGCCCGCCGACGCCGACGTCTACGTCGAGCTGCTCGAGGAGCTGCGCGGTGGCCGGGTCTCGCTGCGCGTCCCCCAGCGCGGGGACAAGCGCAGCCTCATGGAGACCGTCGAGCGCAACGCCAAGGAGGCGTTCGCCCGGCACCGGGTGAAGCGGTCCAGCGACCTCACCGCCCGCTCCCTGGCGCTCTCGGAGCTCCAGGAGGCGCTGGAGCTCCCCGACGCGCCGCTGCGGATCGAGTGCATCGACATCAGCCACGTGCAGGGCACGAACGTGGTCGCGTCGATGGTCGTCTTCGAGGACGGACTGGCGAAGAAGTCGGACTACCGGCGCTTCTCCGTCACGGAGGGCACCGACGACACCGCGGCGATGGCCGAGGTCGTCCGCCGCCGTTTCGCCCGCCACCTCAAGGACGAGGCGGACCGCCGGGACGAGCAGGGCATCGCCGCGGAGGAGGGGCGGCCGCGCAGATTCGCCTACCCGCCGAACCTGCTCGTCGTCGACGGCGGTGCCCCGCAGGTCGCCGCCGCCGCCCGCTCCCTCGACGAGCTCGGGGTCGTCGACGTCGCGGTCTGCGGCCTGGCCAAGCGCATGGAGGAGGTCTGGCTGCCGGGGGAGAGCGACCCGGTCATCCTGCCGCGCACCTCCGAGGCGCTCTACCTGCTGCAGCGGGTGCGCGACGAGGCGCACCGGTTCGCGATCACCTACCACCGGCAGAAGCGGTCCACCAGCATGCTGGTGTCGCTCCTGGACGACGTCCCCGGGCTCGGGGAGACGCGACGGAAGGCGTTGATGAAGCAGTTCGGATCGCTCAAGCGGTTGCGCGCCGCGACAGTGGAGGAGCTCATGGCGGTGCCGGGGATCGGCCGGCGGACGGCGGAGGCGGTGCAGGTGGCGGTCGCGGAGCCGGCTCCGGCGCCCGAGGAGGGGCAGCCCCCGGCGGAGACCAGCCTGGCGCCGCAGGGCCCGGCCGAGCAGGGCGTCCCGCGCGCCGGCTCCGGCGACACCGCCGAGGTCGGCCGGGTGGCCTCGTGACCGCCGGCACCGGCTCGGTGCCGGCGGACGAGTCGGCCGTCGGGGGGGCCGGCGCCGAGGTCTCCGGAGCGCCGGCGGTGGGGCCGCAGAACGGCCTCTCGCCGGCGATGGATCCCGCCAGCACCGAGGTCCAGCCGCTCGAGGTCGTGGTCGTCACCGGGCTCTCCGGCGCCGGGAAGAACAGCGCCGGGCGCGTCCTCGAGGACCTCGGCTGGTTCGTCGTCGACAACCTGCCGCCGGCGCTCCTGCTGCCCATGGTGGAGCTGGGCGCCCGTGGTGACCTGCGCCGGTTCGCCGCCGTCGTCGACGTCCGCAGCCGCGCCTTCTCCAGCGACCTGGAGGAGGCGATCCGGGTCCTCTCGGCGGCCGGGCACCGGCCGCGCGTGGTCTACGTCCACGCCCGCGACGAGGTCCTGGTCCGCCGCTACGAGTCCAACCGCCGGGAGCACCCGCTGCAGGGCAACGGCACGCTCACCGACGGGATCACCGAGGAGCGGGCGCTGCTCACCGGCATCGCCGGCGAGGCGGACCTCTGGGTCGACACCAGCGACCTCAACGTCCACCAGCTGCGCGCCACGCTGGAGAACGCCTTCGCGCGCGACGGCCGCACCCCGCCGCTGACCGCGACGGTGATGAGCTTCGGCTTCAAGTACGGGCTCCCCCTGGACGCCGACCTCGTGGTGGACGCCCGCTTCCTGCCCAACCCGCACTGGGTGCCCGAGCTCCGCGCGCACAGCGGGCGCGACGCCGACGTCCGCGACTACGTCCTCGGGCAGCCGGACGCCCGTGACTTCCTGGACCGGTACAGCGAGGTGCTCCGGCTCCTGCTGCCCGGCTACCGGCGGGAGGGCAAGCGCTACCTCACGCTCGCGGTCGGCTGCACCGGCGGGAAGCACCGCAGCGTCGCGATCGCCGAGGAGTTCGCCCGACGGCTGCACGCCGAGGGCATCGCCGCCGTGGCCCGGCACCGCGACCTGGGACGCGAGTAGTGGGCGGGACGACGTTCCCGGGGCGGGCGCCCCGGGTGGTCGCCTTCGGCGGCGGTCACGGGCTCGCGGCGGCGCTGGCGGCGTGGCGGAGGATCACCCCCGAGCTGACCGCCGTGGTCACGGTCGCCGACGACGGCGGTTCGTCGGGGCGGATCCGGCGCGAGATGCCGGTGCTGCCCCCCGGTGACCTCCGCATGGCCCTCGCGGCCCTGGCCGGGGAGGCCGAGCGCGAGCAGACCCTCGCCGCGCTCTTCCAGCACCGCTTCGGCGGCAGCGGCGTGCTCGCCGGCCACCCGGTCGGCAACCTGCTGCTGACCGGGCTGGCCGAGATGTTCGGCGGCGACACCGTCCGCGCCCTCGACGAGATGTGCGTGCTCGTCGGCGCCTCCGGTCGCGTGCTGCCCATGGCCGACGAGCCGCTGGACCTCGTCGCCCGGGTGGAGACCGCCGACCCCGACGACCCGGCGCGCGTGCGCACCATCCGCGGGCAGGCGGCGATCGCTGCGACCCCCGGCCGGGTCCGGGAGATCCGGCTGGCGCCCGCCGACCCGGTGGTGCACCCGGCGGTGCTCGACGCCATCGCCGCGGCCGACGTCGTCTCCCTCGGCCCGGGTTCCTGGTACACCTCGGTGCTGCCGCACCTGCTCGTGCCGCGGCTCCGCGCGGCGCTGGCGGCCTCCGGTGCCCGGGTGGTGGTGGTGCTCAACCTGGAACCGCAGCCCGGCGAGACGGACGGCTTCTCCCCGGAGGAGCACCTGGCGGTGCTGCAGGCGCACCTGGACGGAGTGGCGTTGCACACGGTGGTCGCGGACGTGGAGTCGGTTGTTGACCGCCGTGGTCTCCTTGAGGCGGTCCGCGGGTGCGGTGCCGAGCTGCTGCTGGCGCCGGTCGCCGAGCCGGACGGTGCGCCGCGGCACGACCCGGGGCGGCTGTCCGCGGCGCTGGCATCCGTGGTCGGCTTGCGGTGAACGGATAGCGGAGTGCGAGCGGGTACCAGGTGGACGGTCGACCGGCCGGCACGAGGGGGAGAGGGGACGGCGTACGTGACGCTGACCCGGACTGCGGGGGCGGATACCTCCGGAGGAACGTGGGGGTGGACGGCATGGCGATGACCGCCATGGTGAAGGACGAGCTCTCCAGGGTGGAGTGCACGAAGACCTCCGAGCGCAAGGCCGAGGTGACCGCGCTGCTGCGGTTCTCCGGCGGGTTGCACATCGTCGGTGGCCGCGTCGTCATCGAGGCGGAGCTGGACACCGGCTCGGTCGCCCGGCGGCTGCGCCGGGACATCAGCGAGGTCTACGGCTACACCAGCGGTGTCAGCGTGCTCGCGGGCGGGAACATCCGCCGCGGTGTGCGCTACCTCGTCCGCATCGCCAAGCACGGCGAGGGTCTGGCCCGCCAGACCGGCCTGGTCGACCAGCGCGGCCGCCCGGTGCGCGGGCTCCCACCGGCGGTCGTCTCCGGCAGCATCAACGACGCCGAGGCGGCCTGGCGCGGTGCCTTCCTCGCCCACGGCTCGCTGACCGAGCCCGGCCGCTCGTCCTCGCTCGAGGTCACCTGCCCGGGGCCGGAGGCGGCCATGGCGCTCGTCGGCGCGGCCCGCCGGCTGGGGATCGCCGCCAAGGCCCGCGAGGTCCGCGGCGCCGACCGCGTCGTCGTCCGGGACGGTGACGCGATCAGCGCGCTGCTGACCCGCATGGGCGCCCACGACGCGGTGCTGGCCTGGGAGGAGCGGCGCATGCGCCGCGAGGTGCGGGCCACCGCGAACCGCCTGGCCAACTTCGACGACGCGAACCTGCGCAGGTCCGCGCGGGCCGCCGTCGCCGCCAGCGCGCGGGTCGAGCGCGCCCTGGAGATCCTCGGCGAGGACGCGCCCGAGCACCTGCTCGTCGCCGGCCGGCTGCGCCTGGAGTTCGGTCAGGCCTCGCTGGAAGAGCTCGGTCAGCGGGCCGACCCGCCGATGACCAAGGACGCCGTCGCCGGTCGCATCCGGCGGCTGCTGGCCATGGCCGACAAGCGGGCCAAGGACCTCGGCATCCCCGACACGGAGTCCGTCGTCACCGACGACATGCTGGCCCAGTAGAAGGACCTCGTCCTTCCCACCCTTCGCAGGCTCAGGGCGGGACCCGGGACGAGGCCGTTCCAGCACGTCGCCGGCGGGGGCCGTTCCAGCACGTCGCCGGCGGGGGCCGTTCCAGCACGTCGCCGGCGGGGGCGTTCCAGCTCGTCGCCGGCGGGGGCGTTCCAGCACGTCGCCGGCGAGGCCGTTCCAGAGCTGGGTCAGGACCCCTGTCGATCAGGTGACCTGATCACCAGGGAGCGGGGGCCGCGTCGCGGCGGGACCGATAGGGTCTGCACCGAGCGAGGCCGCGCGGTCCGTGCGGCAACCGACGTGACGGTTCCATGGGAGGTCTGCAGTGACGGTCCGGGTAGGCATCAACGGATTCGGCCGGATCGGCCGCAACTTCTGGCGGGCCGCCGCGGCCAGCGGTCAGGACATCGAGATCGTGGCGGTCAACGACCTGACCAGCAACGAGGCCCTGGCCCACCTGCTGAAGTACGACAGCATCCTCGGCGTCCTCAAGGAGGAGGTCGCGGCCGACGGCGACGGCATCAGCATCGGTGGGAAGACCATGAAGGTCCTCTCCGAGCGCGACCCGGCCAACCTGCCCTGGGGCGACCTCGGCGTCGACGTCGTCGTCGAGTCGACCGGCTTCTTCACCAAGGCCGCCGACGCCCGCAAGCACGTGGACGCCGGTGGCGCCAAGAAGGTCATCATCTCCGCGCCGGCCACCGATGACGACATCACCATCGTCATGGGGGTCAACGACGACCTGTACGACGGCTCGCAGACGATCATCAGCAACGCGTCGTGCACCACCAACTGCCTGGCGCCGCTGGCCAAGGTCCTCAACGACGCGTTCGGCATCGAGCGCGGCCTGATGACCACCATCCACGCCTACACCGCCGACCAGAACCTGCAGGACGGTCCGCACAAGGACCTGCGCCGTGCGCGCGCCGCCGCCCTCAACATGGTGCCGACGTCCACGGGCGCGGCCAAGGCGATCGGCCTGGTGCTCCCGGAGCTCAAGGGCAAGCTCGACGGCTACGCCATCCGGGTCCCCGTGCCGACCGGCTCGGCCACCGACCTCACGGTCCAGGTCTCCCGCGAGGCCTCGGCCGACGAGATCGACGCCGCCTACCGCGAGGCCGCCGCCGGGCCGCTGGGCAAGTACCTCACCTACACCGACGCGCCGATCGTCTCGTCCGACATCGTCACCGACCCGTCGTCGTGCATCTACGACGCGAAGCTCACCAAGGTCTTCGGCCCGATGGTCAAGGTCCTGGGCTGGTACGACAACGAGTGGGGCTACTCGAACCGCCTCGTCGACCTCACCACCCTGGTCGGCAAGTCCCTCTGATGCGCTCCGTCGACGACCTCATCGCCGAGGGCGTCTCGGGTCGGCGCGTGCTGCTGCGCGCCGACCTGAACGTCCCGCTGGACAAGCAGACGCGCGAGATCACCGACGACGGCCGGATCCGCGCGAGCCTGCCGACCCTGAAGGCGCTGCGGGAGGCCGGGGCCCGCGTGATCGTGGCGGCGCACCTGGGCCGCCCCAAGGGCACGCCGGACCCGCAGTTCTCGCTCGCGCCGGTGGCCGCCCGCCTGGGCGAGCTGCTCGGCACGACCGTGCCGCTCGCCACCGACGTGGCCGGCGAGGACGCGCAGGCCAAGGCCGCCGGCCTCGGGGACGGCGACGTCCTCCTGCTGGAGAACGTGCGGTTCGAGGCCGCGGAGACGTCGAAGGACGACGCCGAGCGGGCCGCTTTCGCCGAGCGGCTCGCGGCGCTGGCCGACGTCTACGTGGACGACGCCTTCGGCGCGGTGCACCGCGCGCACGCCTCGGTGTTCGACGTCGCCGAGCGGATCCCGCACTACGCGGGCCGCCTCGTCGCCCGCGAGCTCGAGGTGCTCACCCGGTTGACCACCGACCCCGAGCGGCCCTACGTGGTGGTGCTGGGCGGGTCCAAGGTCAGCGACAAGCTGGCGGTGATCGAGGCGCTGCTGCCCAAGGTCGACCGGCTGCTCGTCGGCGGCGGGATGTGCTTCACCTTCCTGGCCGCGCAGGGCCACGAGGTCGGCACGTCGCTCCTGGAGGCCGACCAGGTGGAGACCTGCCGCCGGCTGCTCTCCGAGGCCGGCGACCGGATCGTGCTCCCCGTCGACGTCGTCTGCGCGCCGGAGTTCGGCGCGGACGCCCCGACCACGATCGTGGCCGTCGACGCCATCCCCGGGGACCAGATGGGGCTCGACGTGGGGCCGCGCACCGTGGAGCTGTTCGGCAGCACCCTGGGCGACGCGCGCACCGTGTTCTGGAACGGCCCCATGGGCGTCTTCGAGCTGGCGCCCTTCCAGGCCGGCACCCGCGGCGTGGCGCAGGCGGTCTCCGCCGTCGCCGGGCTGTCGGTCGTGGGCGGCGGGGACTCTGCCGCCGCGGTGCGGGTGCTCGGCCTCGACGAGAACGCGTACGGGCACATCAGCACCGGTGGCGGCGCGTCGCTGGAGTACCTCGAGGGCCGGGACCTCCCGGGCCTCGCGGTGCTGGCCGACTGAGCGAGGAGCGGACATGGCACGCACGCGTCCCACCCCGGCCCGCGAGGGCCGCCGGCCGCTCATCGCCGGCAACTGGAAGATGCACATGACCCACCTGGAGGCCATCGGCCTGGTCCAGAAGGTGGTCTTCTCGCTCAAGGAGGAGGAGCTCGAGGCGGCCGAGGTCGTCGTCCTCCCGCCGTTCACCGCCTTGCGCAGCGTGCAGACGCTGGTGGCCGGCGACAAGCTGGACATCGGCTACGGCGCGCAGGACCTCTCGCCCCACGACTCCGGCGCCTACACCGGTGACGTCAGCGGCGCGATGCTGAGCGCCCTGGCCTGCGGCTACGTGACCGTCGGGCACTCCGAGCGGCGCGCGCTGCACGACGAGGACGACGCGGTCGTCGCCGCCAAGCTGCGCAGCAGCCTGCGGCACGGCATCGTGCCGATCCTCTGCGTGGGGGAGGGGCTCGACGTCCGCAAGGCCGGCACCCACGTCGCCCACTGCACCGGTCAGCTGGACGCCGCCCTCGAGGGGCTCACGGCCGAGCAGGTCGCCGGGCCCGGCGGTGGCGTCGTGCTCGCCTACGAACCCGTGTGGGCGATCGGCACCGGCGAGGTAGCCACCCCGGAGGACGCGCAGGAGGTCTGCGGCGCCCTGCGCGCGCGGCTCGCCGAGCGCTTCGGGAGTGACAGCGCGGCCACGGTCCGTATCCTCTACGGCGGGTCGGTGAAGGCCGCCAACACGGCCGGGATCCTGGCCGGGGCGGACGTCGACGGCGCACTCGTCGGCGGGGCCAGCCTGGACGCCGAGGAGTTCGCGCAGATCTGCCGGATCGCCGCCGGGGGTAGCTGAACCCTGCTGCCCGCCGCCGGCCGGACACGGATGGGGGTGGGCAGCAGGTGGAGCCTTCGACGCTGGAGCGGTGGACCGACCGGCTCCCGCCCTGGGCGCGGGGCTGGTCGCGTCGGCGCCTGCTGGCCTCCGCCGCGGTGATCACGCTGGTCGTGGTCCTCGCCGTGAGCTGCCTCGGCAGCACGGGCGGGCGCGCCGACGTGCCGGTGCTCGCCGACGGCCCCGACGCCGGCATCGAGGGCGTGCGGTCGCCGTCGGACCAGCGCGGCGGCACGCTGCGGGTGGTCGCGCCCGCCGTCGACAGCCTGGACCCGCAGCGCTCCTACCTGCCGGGCGTGTGGAACCTCATGCGGCTCTACACCCGGACCCTGGTCACGTACTCGAGCGAGGCGGGGGGCACCACCGAACTGGTGCCCGACCTCGCCACCGACCTCGGCACCGTCTCCGAGGACGGGCTGACGTGGACCTTCACGCTGAAGGAGGGCGTCCGCTTCGAGAACGGCCGCCCCATCACCAGCGCCGACGTGAAGTACGGGATCCAGCGGTCGTTCGCGTCGGACGTGATCGTCGGTGGGCCGACCTACCTGGTGGGCCTGCTCGACGACCCGGCCAACCCCTACCCGGGGCCGTACTCGACCGACGAGGACGACCCCGACCTCACCTCCATCGAGACGCCCGACGACCGCACCGTCGTCTTCCGGCTGCGCACCGCGCAGCCGGAGCTGCCCTACGTGCTGGCGCTGCCGTCGGCCGGCCCGGTGCCGGCCGAGGCCGACACCCGCGGTGAGTACGGCGCCGACCCGGTGTCCTCCGGGCCCTACGCGATCACCTCGGTGGACCCGGAGACCGGCATCCTGCTGGAGCGGAACCCGGAGTGGGACCCGGCGACCGACGAGGTGCGCACGGCGCTGCCCGACAGCGTGGTGGTGCGCACGGGGCTCTCCGGGTTGGCGCGCGACCAGGCGCTGCTCGCCGGCTCCGCCGACCTGGACATCTCCGGCACCGGGGTCATGCCCGCCACCACGGTGCGCCTCGCCGGTGAGGACGGGGAGCAGCTGATGGACCGGGTGGACGACGTCACGACCGGCGCCGTCCGCCTGCTCGCGCTGCCCACGGACGTCGCGCCCATGGACGACGCCGGCTGCCGGACCGCCGTCGCGGCCGCCGTCGACCGGCGCGGCGTCCAGGATGCGCTCGGCGGGGCGGTCGACGCGGTGCGCAGCAGCTCGCTGTGGCCGCGGGTCCTGTCCGGCGGCCCCGAGGGCGGCGCCGAGGGTCCGGACCTGGCCGCGGCCCGGGCGGCCCTGGAGGAGTGCGGGCGGCCCGACGGGTTCGCCACCGTCCTCGCGGTCCCCGACGTGAGCAGCAGCGTCGACGTCGCCGAGGAGATCGCCACCCAGCTCGGCGAGGTCGGGATCGACGTCGAGGTGCGCCCGCTGGACCCCGCGACCTTCTACGCCACCGACGTCGGCAACCCCGACAACGTCGCCGCCAGCGGCTACGGCCTGATCCTGGCCACCCGGACCGCGGATTTCCCGACGCCCGGGTCGTTCCTCGTGCCGCTGGTCGACGGGCGCAGCATCGCCCGGGTCGGCAACCCGAACTACGCGCGGCTGGCCGACCCGGAGGTCGACGTTCTGGTCGACCGGGCACGGGCGGGCGAGGCGGAGTGGGCCGAGGTCGCCGTGGCGGCCCAGGCGCGGGCGGCCTACGTGCCGCTCGCCGAGACCCGCATCCAGCTGCTGGCGGGGCAGCGGCTGCGCAACGGCCTGGTGATGCACCCCTACGACGGTTACGACGTCGCCACCGCCGGCGTCCGCTGACAGCCGCGGGAGCATCGCAGCGGGGAACGGTCCAGTGGCCGCGCTGCGGGGTCCCGCCGCGAGCGAGCGGTGGGGGGCAGCGGGGTCCTTCCTGGACCGGGGCGCGGGAGCGGGCCGGTGGGTCGTCCGCTGACGGCCGCGGGCGGCACCGGCAGTGCTGACCGGTGCACCGTCGACCGTCGGCTACGCTCGAACCGACAGCTGGCGTCCGTCGCCGGTCGCCGACACTTCCGGAGAGGTCAATGGAGCTGGTCCTCAACGTGCTGCTGGTCCTCAGCAGCCTGCTGCTCGTGGTGCTCATCCTGCTGCACCGCGGCAAGGGGGGCGGGCTGTCCTCGATGTTCGGGGGCTCGGTGTCCTCTTCGCTGTCCGGGTCGTCGGTCGTGGAGAAGAACCTCAACCGCCTGACCGTGCTCACCGCGATCGTCTGGACGGTCTGCATCGTCGCCCTGGGCATCCTGATCAAGGTGAATCCCTGACCTTGCCCGACGTGGCCTGCTTCACAGCCGGCGCGCAATCGTGACCGGGAAACGGCCTCCCAAGCCCTAGACTCCTCCCGCGGTGGTCGGCGTCGCCGCGCCCGGACGGACGATCAGGGGGCACACGTGGCTGGTGGGAATGCGATCCGGGGCACCCGGGTCGGAGCGGGTCCGGTCGGCGAGGTCGAGCGCGGCGAGTCCGCGCCCCGCCGGCGGATCCCCTTCTGGTGCGCCAACGGCCACGAGACGCGCGTGGTCCTCGCGAGCGACGCCGAGGTGCCCGAGCTGTGGGACTGCCCGCGCTGCGGGCTCCCGGCCGGGCAGGACCGGACGGCCCCGCCGCCGGCACCGCGGATCGAGCCGTACAAGACCCACCTGGCGTACGTGCGGGAGCGGCGCAGCGACGCCGACGGCGACGCCCTGCTCGAGGAGGCCCTCGACCGGCTCCGCGTGCGCCGCGGCGGCTGACTCAGCCCCCGGCGCGGGGCAGGCGCGACGCGGCACCGGCGTCGAGCAGCCAGCGGGTGGCCCGGGTGCCGTGAACCCCGGCCGCGGGGAGGTCGACCGGGTCGGCTCCGCCCAGCGCGGCGGCCACCGCCTCGGCCTTCTCCTCGCCGGAGACGAGCAGCCAGACCTCCTCGGCGCTGTTGATCGCCGGGAAGCCGAGGCTGACGCGGGTCGGCGGCGGCTTGGGGCAGTCGCGCACCGCGACCACCGGGCGCGCGTCACGCACCGCGGGGGAGCCGGGGAAGATCGAGGCCGTGTGGCCCTCGGCCCCCATGCCCAGGAGAAGCACGTCGAAGCGGGGCAGCTCCGCGCCCTCGGCGGCGTGCGCCCGGAGTTCGGCCAGGTAGGCCTCGGCGGCCTCCTCGGGTGAGCCGGAGCCGGAGTCCGACGCCGGCATCGCGTGCACCCGCTCCTCGGGGACGCCGACGCGGTCGAGCAGCGCGGCGCGGGCCTGCCCCTCGTTGCGCTCGCCGTCCCCGGCGGGCACGAAGCGCTCGTCGCCCCACCAGATGTCGACCGCGGTCCAGTCGACGGTCTCGCGGACCGGCTCGGCGGCCAGGCCGGCCACCCGCTCCAGCACGGCGATGCCGATGCCGCCGCCGGTCAGCACCACCGATGCGGTGCCGTGCACCGCCTGGGCCGCGGCGAGCCGCGCGACGAGCGCCTCGGCGACCGCGCGGGCCAGCCGGTCGGCGTCCGGCTCGATCACGACGTCGGGGACGGGGCGGCCGGCGTCGGGGAGCTCGGCGGACACCCGGTCGCCGGGGGAGAGGCTCATCCTCCTGCACCGTCCTCGGGGTCGGTGTCGTCGGGCGCGGCGGGGTCGAACCACACGTGCTTCCGGACCGCGGGCCGGTCGGACAGCCCGGTGAGGCCGGTCGCGGCCTCCAGGGCATCGCTGTAGGGCTCGTCGGGGTCGAGCCGGTGCAGCTCCTCGCTCAGCAGGTCCCCGAGGGGCCGCTCGGGCAGGGCGACGCTCGAGTCCGGCCGGTAGGGCTGGGAGATGACCGCGCCGCCCCGGCGGTCGGCCCGGACCCGCACCTCCTCGTCCTGGTCCAGCTGCAGGGCGATCGACCCGACGCCGCTCGGCCCGGTCCGCTGCTCGGCCGGGGTGATCTCGATGCTGCAGCCGCTGCGGGAGGCGAGCCACCCGGCCAGCAGCTGGGCGGTGGCGTTGTGCGGATCGCCCTCGATCGTGCCGCCGCGCACCCGGACGGCGTCGCCCCGGCGGCCGGAGACGGAGTCCAGCGTCGAGGTGAGCGCCGCGCGCCAGGGGGTGCTCCGGGTCCAGGCCAGGTCCGAGTCCCCGGGGGCGTAGTCCTCGGCCCGGATGCGCAGAGCGGCCAGCGGGTCCTGCGCCAGCGAGGTGTCGGTGATCCGCCGGTCGGCGAAGACGCCCAGGGCGTCGGTCGCGATCCGCTCCGGCGGGTCCTCGTGCCACCAGGTGACGACCGGGGCGTCGGCGGCGAGCAGGGGCAGCACCACCGACTCGGCGTGCAGGGCCAGCCGCCCGTACATGCGCATCACGACGGCCTCACCGGGGCCGAGCCGGCCGCCGATGAGCACCTCCGCGTCGAGCCGGGGGCCGGGGGCGTCGATCTGCCGGCGGACCACGATCAGCAGGCGGCAGGGGTGCAGCTCGGCGGCGTGCGTCGCCGCCTCCTCCGCCTCGGCGACCCGGCTCTCGTCGGCCACGACCACCAGCGTCAGCGCGACCCCGGAGAGGACGGCCCCGCCGGTGCGCCGCTGGGCGGCCAGTTCCTTCACCACGGCCGATCCCGTGGTGTCCCACAGCGTGGTCATGCGGTCTCCTCCGGTCGGCGGTGGCGCGGGCGGGTGGCGCTCACGGTCGCCGCCAACGACGGCCCTCGGCCGCGAGCATCTCGTCGGCGGCCCGCGGGCCCCACTCGCCGGCCCGGTAGGGGTAGGGCTCGTTGCCGGCCCAGAACTCCTCCAGGGGGTCGATGACCGCCCACGACGCCTCCACCTCGGCGTTGCGCGGGAAGAGGGTGGCGTCGCCCAGCAGGACGTCGAGGAGCAGGCGTTCGTAGGCCTCGGGGCTGCTCTCGGTGAACTGCTCGCCGTAGAGGAAGTCCATCGAGACGTCCCGGACCTCCATGACGCTGCCGGGAACCTTCGACCCGAACTTGAGGGTGACCCCTTCGTCGGGTTGCACCCGCACCACCAGCTGGTTGTTGCCCAGTTCCTGGGTGTCGGTCTCCGCGAAGGGCAGGTGCGGAGCCCGCTTGAACACCAGGGCGATCTCGGTGACCCGGCGGGGGAGCCGCTTGCCCGTGCGCAGGTAGAAGGGCACCCCGGCCCAGCGGCGGGTCTCCACGCCCAGCCGCACCGCCGCGTAGGTCTCGGTCGTCGAGGACGGGTCGACGCCCTCCTCCTGGCGGTAGGCCTGGACCCGCTGCCCGGCCAGCCAGCCCTGCTGGTACTGCCCGCGGATGGCCGACCTGCGCAGGTCGTCGGGCAGCGAGATCGCCCGCAGCACCTTGAGCTTCTCGGTGCGGATCTCCTCGGCGGAGAACTCGACCGGCTCCTCCATCGCGGTCAGCGCCAGCAGCTGCAGCAGGTGGTTCTGCAGCACGTCGCGGGCGGCGCCGGTCTTCTCGTAGAAGCCGGCCCGGCCGCCGATCCCGACGTCCTCCGCCATGGTGATCTGCACCGAGTCGACGTGGTGGCCGTTCCAGACCGGCTCGAAGAGGGTGTTGGCGAACCGCAGCGCCATCAGGTTCTGGACGGTCTCCTTGCCCAGGTAGTGGTCGATGCGGAAGACGTCGTCGGCGGTGAAGACCGAGTCCACCAGCGCGTTGAGCTCGCGGCTGGACTCCAGATCGGTGCCGAACGGCTTCTCCACCACGACCCGCCGCCAGCGCTCCGGCGTGCTGTCGGCCATCCCGGTGCGCTGCATCTGCTTGAGGACGACGGGGAACATCGCAGGCGGGATCGACAGGTAGAATGCAGCGTTCCCGCCGATGCCGTGGCTGCCCTCCAGCTCGGCGAGGTGGTGGGCCAGCTCGTCGAAGGCGTTGTCGTCGTCGAAGCTGCCCTGGACGAAGCGGACGGTGCCGGCCAGCCGCTCCCAGACCTCCTCGCGCCAGGGCGTCCGGGCGTTGTGGCGTGCGGCGTCGCGGGCCAGCTCCGCGAACTCGGTGTCGCCCCAGTCGCGGCGGGCGAAGCCCAGCAACGCGAAGTTCGTGGGCAGCAGGCCGCGGTTGGCGAGGTCGTACACGGCCGGCAGGAGCTTCTTGCGCGCGAGGTCACCGGTGATGCCGAAGACGACCAGGGCGCAGGGCTCGGGGACCCGGGGCAGCCGCCGATCGCGGGGATCGCGCAGGGGATTGGGGATCATCGCGGGCCGCGCAGCGGGGAGAGGCTCACGAGCGGGCCACGCAGCGGGGAAGATGTCATCGTCCGTCCTCGTGGTCGGAGGGGTCGCCGTCCGGCCCCGGGGAGCCGGACGGCGGGTGCAGCAGGCGCGGGTCGAGCGGCGGCTCCGGCGTCGGATCCGCCGTCCTCAGCAGCGCAACGCGGTGAGCAGCTGGTCGATGCCCGCCGCGCGGTCGGTGAGGTGCAGGTGGAGCAGCGGGCGGTCGCGGTCGGCCAGCGCCTTCCGGTCGCCGGCGGCCTGGGCCGCCTGCAGGGTGCCGAAGGTGTACGGCCGGTCGGGCACCGGCAGGTCCTCGCCGATCGCGCCGGTGATCTGCAGGAAGACGCCGACCTGCGGTCCGCCCTTGTGGTACTGCCCGGTGGAGTGCAGGAAGCGCGGGCCCCAGCCGAAGGTCACCGCCTGCTCGGTCCGCCCGGCCAGCGCGGTGCGCAGCGCGGCGGCGCGGGCGTCGCGGAGCCGGTCCAGGTAGGCCATGACGGCGAGGTAGCCACGCGGCGGCACGGCGGCGAGGAGGGCGTCCAGCGCCAGCGAGAGCCCGTCGTGGGACGAGAGGTCCACCCCCGTGAGCACCGCCGCCGTGCCGCGGATCTCCACCGCGCCGATCGTGGCCTCGGCCGGCTCGTCGGGGAGCCCGGCGGCGAGGATCGCCCGGGTGTTCTCCTTGCTCTCGGTCACGTTCGGCTGGTCGAAGGGGTTGATGCCCAGCACCCGCCCGGCCACCGCGGTGGCGTACTCCCAGCCGAGGAACTGCGCGCCGAGCGGCCCGGTCACCCCGACCACCGGCTCGGCGCCGGTGGCCTGTGTGCCCACGAGACCCAGCAGCACGTCGGCGCCGGAGCGGCCGGGCGCCTCGGGCGACTCGAGGACGACCGGCAGGATGCCGCGCCCCTCCTTGCCCGTGGACTCGGCGATGAGCTGCTCGGCCCAGTCGCCGAAGCCCTCGATCGGGGTCTCGCCGGCGTCGGCGAGGGCGAGCTTGTCGCGGCCGGCGCAGACCGCCGCGCCCAGCACCACCCCCAGCTCCATGGCCGGGTTGGCGGGGTCGGCGAGGTGCTCGGCCAGCTGTTCGGCGTCCTCGACGAGCGCGGCGACGTCGGCACCGGCGAGCGCGGAGGGGACCAGCCCGAAGGCGGAGAGCGCGCTGTACCGCCCACCGACGGTGGGGTCGGCGAGGAACACCGCCCGTGCGCCCATGGCCTGGGCCGTCTCCGCCAGCGGCGAGCCGGGGTCGGTGACGACGACGAAGCGGGCGCCGATCCGGCGCTCGTCGAGGCCGGCACGGGCGAACGCGCTCATGAACGCCCGCCGCTGGCTGTCGGTCTCGACCGTGCCGCCCGACTTGGAGCTGATCACCACGACGGTGCGCTCCAGCTCGGTCATGGCCGCCGCCACCTGCCCGGGGTCGGTGGTGTCGAGCACGACCAGCGGCACGCCCGCGGTCCGGCAGATGACCTCCGGTGCGAGCGAGGAGCCGCCCATGCCGCACAGCACGATCCGGTCCAGCCCCTCGACGACCAGCTGCGCGCGGAGCTCGGCCAGGGACGCGAGCAGCGACCGGGAGGTGGCCGGGAGGTCCAGCCACCCCAGCCGGACGGCGGCCTCGTCCTCGGCGTCGGGGCCCCACAGCGTCGCGTCCTTGCGCACGAGGCGGGCCGCGACGCCGTCCTGCTCGAGCTGCGCCCGGAGGGGCTGCGGGATCTCCAGCCCGGTGCAGGTGACCCCGAGGGTCACGCTTTGTCCTCCAGCTCCGTGCGCACCGACTCGGTGAGCTCGTCCCAGGACTCGACGAACTTCTGCACGCCCTCCTCCTCCAGCACCCGGAAGACGTCGTCGAGGTCCACGCCCGCGTCACGCACCGCCTGCATGACCCCCGCGGCGTCGTCGTAGGACTTCTGCACGGGGGTGCCGGGGGCGCCGTGGTCGGCGTAGGCCATGAGCGTCTTCTCCGGCATGGTGTTGACCGTGCCGGGGGCGATGAGCTCGCTGATGTAGAGGGTGTCGGAGTACTCCGGGTTCTTGACTCCCGTGGACGCCCACAGCGGCCGCTGCCGGCGGGCGCCCTTGGCCTCGAGGGCCTGCCAGCGCTCGGAGGAGAAGACCTCCTCGTAGGCCTGGTAGGCCAGCTGGGCGTTGGCGACGCCGGCCTTGCCCTTGAGCGAGGGGTCGGCGCCCGCGGCGTCCAGGCGCTTGTCGATCTCGCTGTCCACCCGGGAGACGAAGAACGAGGCCACCGACTCCAGCTGCGAGAGGTCGGCCTCCGGGTCGTCGGCGAGCCGCTGCTCCAGGCCGGAGAGGTAGGCGTCCATGACCGCCCGGTACCGCTCGAGGCTGAAGATCAAGGTGACGTTGACGCTGATCCCGCGGGCGATCGAGGTGGTGATCGCCGGCAGGCCGGCCGCGGTGGCGGGGATCTTGATGAACAGGTTGGGCCGGTCGACCAGCCACCACAGGTGGGCGGCCTCGGCGGCGGTGGCGTCGGTGTCGTTGGCGAGGCCGGGGGCGACCTCGAGGGACACCCGTCCGTCGCCCGGCTGCCGGTCGGCCACCGGCCGCAGCAGGTCGCAGGCGTCGCGGACGTCGGCCGCCGTGACGGTGCGCAGGGCCTCCTCGACGCTCACCTGGCGCACCGCGAGGGCGTGCAGCTGGTCGTCGTAGGACTTTGAGCCGCTGATCGCCGCGGCGAAGATGGTCGGGTTGGTGGTCACGCCGACGACGGAGTGCTCGTCGACCAGTGACTGGAGGTTGCCGCTGCGGATGCGGTCGCGCGAGAGGTCGTCGAGCCAGACGGCGACCCCCGCGGCCGACAGCTCGGCCAGGTTCTCGTTCTGTGCCATGTCAGGTGCCTTCCTGAGAGAGGACCCCCTTGCCCCCCACCACTCGCGAGCTCGCGGCGGGACCCTGCAAGGGGGCCAGGGTTTACCGATCGCCTGTTGCGTGGGTGAGGCCGCCGGTGGCGGCGACCGGACCGGCGGGGACGGCCGCTCCGGAGCGGGCCGCCTCGAGGCTCTCGCGCGCGGCGTCGACGACGGCCTGGTCGGTCAGGCCGAACTCCTCGTACAGCACGGTGTAGGCGGCGCTGGCTCCGTAGTGGGTGAGCCCGACGATCCGCCCGGCGTCGCCGACGAACTCGCGCCAGCCCATGGGCACGCCCGCCTCGACGCTGACCCGGGCGCGCACCGAGGGTGGGAGCACCTCGTCCTTGTAGGCCTGGTCCTGGTCGGCGAACCACTCGACGCAGGGCACCGAGACCACCCGGGTCGGGACGCCGTCGGCCTCCAGCCGCTCGCGCGCCGCCATCGCGATCTGCACCTCGGAGCCGGTGCCGAGCAGGATGACCTCCGGGCTGCCGCCCGAGGCCTCGGCCAGGACGTAGGCGCCGCGCGCCACGCCCTCGGCGGAGGCGAACTGCCCGCGGTCGAAGACCGGCAGGTTCTGCCGGGAGAGCAGCAGGCCGGCGGGCCGGTCGTTGTTCTCCAGGATCGTGCGCCAGGCGACGGTGACCTCGTTCGCATCGGCGGGCCGGACGACGTCGAGCCCCGGGATCGCGCGGAGCGCGGCGAAGTGCTCGATCGGCTGGTGGGTCGGGCCGTCCTCGCCCAGGCCGATGGAGTCGTGCGTCCAGACGTAGGTCACCGGCAGCTGCATGAGGGCGGCCAGCCGGACCGCGCCGCGCATGTAGTCGGAGAAGGTGAGGAACGTCCCGCCGTACACCCGGGTGCCGCCGTGCAGGGCGATGCCGTTCATCACCGCCCCCATGGCGTGCTCGCGGACGCCGAAGTGGATGGTGCGGCCGTAGGGGCCGCCGGACCACATCTTCGTCTGCCGGTCGGCGGGCAGGAACGACGGTTCGCCCTCGACCGCGGTGTTGTTGCTCTCCGCGAGGTCGGCCGAGCCGCCCCAGAGCTCCGGCAGCCGCGGGTAGAGGGCGGCCAGCACCTTGCCCGAGGCCTTGCGGGTGGCCACGCCCTTCTCGTCGGCGGGGAAGGAGGGCAGCTCCTCGGCCCAGCCGTCGGGCAGCCGGCGCTCGCGCATGCGGGCCAGCAGCGCCGCGCCCTCGGGGTTGCCCCGCTCCCAGTCGGCGAACGCCTCGTCCCACTCCGCCCGGTCGGCGCGGCCCTTCTCGACGACGGAGCGGGCGTGGGCCAGCACCTCGTCGTCGACCTCGAAGGTCCGCTCGGGGTCGAAGCCGAGGATCTCCTTGGTCGCCCGCACCTCGTCCTCGCCGAGCGCCGACCCGTGCGAGGCGCCGGTGTTCTGCTTGGTCGGTGCCGGCCAGGCGATGACGGTGCGCAGCACGATGAGCGAGGGCCGGCCGGTCTCGGCCTTGGCCGCGGCGAAGGCGGCGTCGACGGCGGCGAGGTCCTCGCCGTCGTCGACGTGCTGCACGTGCCAGCCGTAGGCCTCGTAGCGCTTGCCGACGTCCTCGGTGAAGGCGACGGTCGTGTCGTCCTCGATGGAGATCCGGTTGTCGTCGTAGACCAGCGTCAGGTTGCCGAGCCGCTGGGTGCCGGCCAGCGAGCAGGCCTCGCCGCTGACGCCCTCCTCCATGTCGCCGTCGGAGGCGAAGCACCAGACGTGGTGGTCGAAGAGGCTCTCGCCCTCTGCGGCGTCGGGGTCGAGCATGCCGCGCTCGCGGCGGGCGGCCATCGCCATGCCGACGGCGTTGCCGACGCCCTGGCCCAGCGGGCCGGTGGTGGTCTCCACGCCGGGGGTGTGGTTGACCTCGGGGTGGCCCGGGGTCTTCGAGCCCCAGGTGCGGAGCGCCTGCAGGTCCTCCACCTCGAGGCCGTAGCCGGACAGGAAGAGCTGCACGTAGAGCGTCAGGCTGGAGTGGCCCATGGAGAGCACGAACCGGTCGCGGGCGATCCACTGCGGGTCGCTGGGGTCGTGCCGCAACCACTTGTGGAACAGCAGGTAGGCGGTGGGCGCCATGCTCATGGCGGTGCCGGGGTGGCCGTTGCCGACCTTCTGGACGGCGTCCATCGCGAGCACCCGCGCGGTGTCGATGGCGCGGCGGTCGAGGTCGCCGAAGTCCTGGGGGAGGGTGGGCTGCGGCTGCGACGGGCTGCCGGTGGGCGCGTCGGTCGCGGCCTCGGCCGGCGCTTCCGGCCCGGTGCTGCGCGTGTCCATCTGGTCGGTTCTCCCTCGAGGTAGGCCTGACGTCGTGCCCGGGCGCGCGGCCGGCCGGCGGTGGCTGGTGCGGAGCCGGGGGGCGTGACGGCGTCGTCGTCGCCCCTACCCGCTGCACCGGCGGCAGCAACGTGATCAACCCTAGTCATCCGAGGTCATGCCGCGCGCCTGCCTCGGGACCGGCCGGGGCTACAGTGGGGGAGTTCCGCCTCCAGGCTCGAAGGGATCCCGTGGTGCCCTGCTGCCCGCGCGCGACCGCGCACGAGGGCACCCGGTGACGGCGCTCTCCGAGCGCATCGCCGCCCCTGCTCCCCGCCTCACCAGCCGGCTGCGTGCCCGCGTCGGCGCCTACGTCGGCCTCACCAAGCCGCGCATCATCGAGCTGCTGCTGATCACGACGGTGCCGGCGATGATGCTGGCCGACCGGGGTTGGCCGTCGCTGTCGCTGCTCTTCTGGACCCTGCTGGGCGGCACCTTCGCCGCCGGCGCGGCCAACGTCTTCAACTGCTACTTCGACCGGGACATCGACCGGTTGATGCAGCGGACCAGCAAGCGGCCGCTGGTGACCGGTGAGGTCACGCCGCGGGCCGCCCTCGTCTTCGGCTCCGTCCTCACGGTCGGCTCCATCGTGCTGCTGCTCCTGACGACGACGCCGCTGGCCGCGGTGCTCGCGGCGGCGGCGATCTTCTACTACGCCGTCCTGTACACGATGGTGTTCAAGCGGCACACCCGACGCAGCACCGAGTGGGGCGGCGTCCCCGGCGCGGCACCGGTGCTCATCGGCTGGGCGGCCGTGACCGGGTCGCTGGACTGGCCGGCGGTCGTGCTCTTCGGCGTCGTCTTCTGCTGGCAGATGCCGCACTTCTGGGCGCTGGCCCTCCGGTTCAAGGACGACTACGCCCGGGCCGACGTCCCGATGCTGCCGGTGGTGACCACCGCGCTGTCGGTCGGCCGGCAGTCGGTGGCCTGGGCCTGGGCGACCGCGGTGGTCTCGCTGCTGCTCTGGCCGGTGGCCGCCGACTACGGCATCGGGCTGGGTTACGCGATCCCGGCGGCGCTGCTCGGTGCCTGGTTCGTCGTGGAGTCCCACCGGCTGCTGGGCCGCATCAAGCGCGGCGGCGACATGAAGCCGATGCAGCTGTTCCACGTCTCGATCTCGTACCTGTCGCTGCTGTCGGTCGCGATCATCGTCGACGCCATCGTCTGAGCCCCGGCCGAGCGGGTGCGCCGGCGCCCGGTTCCAGCGCTCGGAACCCGGCCCCACCGCACACGCGCCTGCTCCGTCCACAGATCGACGCCGCTGCCGCCACGCAACCCGGCAGCCGGTCAGGGTCGCCGGGTGGCGTACGACATCGCGGAGCTGCTCGGACCCGACGGCTGGGCGACCCGCGCGCCGGGGATGCCCCGCTCCACCCAGCAGCGGCAGGTCACCGTCGGCGGCCGGACCCACCACCTGGACGCCGCGTACGACGACGTCCTGCTCGCCGTCGAGATGGACGGCGCGGCATGGCACGGTTCGCGGGAGCAGCGCGAGCGGGACATCCGCCGGGACGTGCTGCTCGCCACCGCCGGCTGGCAGACGCTCCGCTTCAGCCACCGCCGGCTGACGGCGTCGGCGCCGGTCAGCGGGCGGCGACCGCCGGCTCGGCGGGGGCGGTCACCGGCAGCTCGGACGCCGGCCCGCGGACCGACCAGACGAGCCGTGCGGTGTACGCGGTGATGAGCACGGCGCCCAGCATGTGCAGCAGCACGAGCAGGATCGGCAGGCCGGTGAAGTACTGGGCGTAGCCCACGACGCCCTGGGCCAGCTGGACGACCAGCAGGTCGCGGGCGGCCCGGCGGACCCGGCCGGGGGAGTCGGTCGCGTAGAGGGCGACGAGCAGGGCGACGGTGAGGCCGAGCAGCAGGAAGACGGCGTCGGCGTGCAGGTGGCTGACCAGCTCGGGGTCCAGCCCGGTGCGCCCGGCGTCGGGGTCGCCGCTGTGCGGGCCGCTGCCCGTCACGACCGTCCCCATCACCAGCACGAGGGCGGTGACGACGGCGATGGCGCGGACGAGGAGGCGGAACGGCGGCTTGAGCAGCGGCTGCCCGACCCCCGGCTCCCGTGAGCGCAGCCAGAGCACGGTGGTGAGCGCCACCAGGCCCATGGAGACGAGGAAGTGCGCCGCGACGGTCCACGGGTTCAGGCCGGTGAGGACGGTGATGCCCCCGACGACCCCCTGCGCGGGGATGCCGAGGAACGCGGCCACGGCCAGGGTGCGGAGATCACGGCGCGGCGACCGGACGACCACGACGACGAGCGCCACGGCGAGGACGGCGAGGACGAACGTCAGCAGCCGGTTGCCGAACTCCACCACTCCGTGGATGCCCATCTCCGGCGTCGTCACGAAGCTCTCGTCGGTGCACCGGGGCCAGGTGGGGCACCCGAGGCCGGAGCCGGTGAGGCGGACGACGCCCCCGGTCAGCACGATCGCCCCGTTGGCCACCACGTTCGCGAGGGCGACCCGGGAGATGGTCGTGGTGGAGAAGGAGGCGGGCAGGACCGGCACGCTCCGATGCTAGTTGACGGACGCCGCTGCCCCGCGGCCCGCGAGTCCGCCGCGGGGCCCTGCGGCCCGGGCGGCGTGAGGCTGATCACGAAGGCGTCCCGTCGGCGTCCTACTTAGGTCGGCCTTGCTTGCGAGGTCCCCGAAATAGGACACACTCGTGTTGTGGAAATTCTCGCGGCGCACCCCCGGCCGTCGGCGTCCGCCGACGACGGGCGCACCCGCGACCGCGTGAGCGGGCTGCTGCTCGAGCACGGGCCGCAGACCGCGACCGAGCTCGCCGACCGGCTCGGCGTCTCCCCGGCTGCGGTGCGCCGCCACCTCGACGCCCTGGTCGCCACCGGTCGCGTCGAGGAGCGGCAGGTACGGGACGCCCACCGCGGCCGAGGGCGCCCCGCCCGGCGCTTCCACCTCACCGACGCCGGCCGCTCCGCGTTCCCGCACGCCTACGACGACCTCGCGCTCACGGCGCTGCGCTACGTCGCGTCGGCCGGTGGCCCCGACGCCGTCCGCGCCGTCGCCGAGCAGCAGCTCGCCGGGTTGGAGGCGCGCGCCTCCAGCGCGGTGGACGCGGCCACGACCGGCAGCTCCGGTGCCCCGGCGGACCGCGCCCAGGCGCTCGCCGCCGCCCTCACGGCCGAGGGCTACGCTGCCACCGCCTCAGCGCTCTCCGGCGGTGGGCAGCTCTGCCAGCACCACTGCCCGGTGGCGCACGTCGCGGCGGAGTTCCCGCAGCTCTGCGAGGCCGAGACGGCGGTGATCGGGCGGCTGGTCGGCACGCACGTCCAGCGGCTGGCCACGATCGCCCACGGCGACGGGGTCTGCACCACCCACATCCCCGGGCCGGTGCTCCGCGGCAGCGGCCGGGGCCACATGCGCGAGGGGAACAGATCGACCCCTGAACGCCCTGTACCAGGTGAGCGAGCAGCGCCCGACCGCGCGCGCACCCGCACGACCGAGTCCACCAGCACCGCCCCCACGAACGACCGGGAGAGGACGCCCGCATGACCAGCACGCAGCAGCCGGTGACCACGCCGCTGACCCAGGACGAGCAGATCGACCAGCTCGGCCGGTACGAGTACGGCTGGGCCGACACCGACGTCGCCGGCGCCTCCGCCCGTCGTGGGGTCGACGAGGACGTCGTCCGCGACATCTCCGCGCGCAAGAGCGAGCCCGAGTGGATGCTCGAGCGCCGCCTCAAGGCCCTCAAGCTCTTCGGCCGCAAGCCCATGCCGGACTGGGGCTCGGACCTCTCCGGCATCGACTTCCAGAACATCAAGTACTTCGTGCGCTCCACCGAGGCCCAGGCGGCCTCGTGGGAGGACCTGCCCGACGACATCAAGAACACCTACGACCGGCTCGGCATCCCCGAGGCGGAGAAGCAGCGCCTGGTCTCCGGTGTCGCGGCCCAGTACGAGTCCGAGGTCGTCTACCACCAGATCCAGAAGGAGCTGGAGGACCAGGGCGTGCTCTTCCTGGACACCGACTCGGCCCTCAAGGAGCACCCGGACCTGTTCCGCGAGTACTTCGGCTCGGTGATCCCGTCCGGTGACAACAAGTTCGCCGCGCTGAACACCGCCGTCTGGTCGGGTGGCTCCTTCATCTACGTGCCGCCGGGCGTGCACGTCGAGATCCCGCTGCAGGCCTACTTCCGGATCAACACCGAGAACATGGGCCAGTTCGAGCGGACGCTGATCATCGTCGACGAGGGCGCCTACGTGCACTACGTCGAGGGCTGCACCGCGCCGATCTACAAGTCGGACTCGCTGCACTCCGCGGTCGTCGAGATCATCGTCAAGAAGAACGCGCGCTGCCGGTACACGACCATCCAGAACTGGTCGAACAACGTCTACAACCTGGTCACCAAGCGGGCCGTGGCCCACGAGGGCGCGACCATGGAGTGGGTCGACGGCAACCTCGGCTCCAAGGTGACGATGAAGTACCCGGCCGTCTGGATGACCGGCGAGCACGCCAAGGGCGAGGTCCTCTCCATCGCGTTCGCGGGCGAGGGCCAGCACCAGGACGCCGGCGCCAAGATGGTGCACGCCGCGCCGCACACCTCCTCGACCATCGTGTCGAAGTCGGTGGCGCGTGGCGGTGGCCGCACCTCCTACCGCGGCCTGGTCCAGATCGACGAGGGCGCCTACGGCTCCAAGTCCACGGTGAAGTGCGACGCCCTGCTGGTCGACACGATCAGCCGGTCGGACACCTACCCCTACGTCGACGTCCGCGAGGACGACGTGGCCATGGGCCATGAGGCGACGGTCTCGCGGGTCAGCGACGACCAGCTCTTCTACCTGATGAGCCGCGGCCTCTCCGAGGACGAGGCCATGGCGATGGTGGTGCGCGGGTTCGTCGAGCCGATCGCCCGCGAGCTGCCCATGGAGTACGCCCTCGAGCTGAACCGGCTCATCGAACTGCAGATGGAAGGTGCCGTCGGCTGATGACCGACCAGAACACCGGTACGACCGACCTCACCAGCCAGCCGAGCACCCTCGCCTCGGAGCTCTTCGCTCCGGGCGTGGGCGCACAGGCCGGTCCGCCGACCACCCCGGCTTCTGAGACCGGCACCGCCGGTGACGTGCAGCCTGGTGCGCACTCGCACGGTGGCCCCGCGCCGACCGGTTCGCCGGCCGAGCGGTTCACCTCGACCGCCCCGGACGCCTTCGGCGTGCCCACCGGGCGCGAGGAGACCTGGCGCTTCACCCCGATGAAGCGGGTCCGGGCGCTGCTCGACGGCGCCCCGTCCGACGCCCACCTGACCTGGACGACCGACCTGCCCGAGGGCGTCGAGCTCACCAGCGTCGAGGCCGGCGACCCGCTGCTGAAGGAGCTGCCCGAGCCGGTGGACCGGCTCGCCGCGCTGGCCCGCCAGCGCAGCGGCGGCGCCGCCGTCGTCCGGGTGCCCGCCGAGGCCCAGCTCGACCGGCCGGTCACGCTCGGCCTGGCCGGGTCCGGCTCCGACGAGGTCGTCTGGGGTCACCTGGTCATCGAGGTCGGCGCCTTCGCCCAGGCGACGATCGTGCTCGACCACAGCGGTCTCGCGAAGTACGCGGGCGGCGTCTCCGTCCTCGTCGGCGACAGCGCGCAGGTGCGGCTCGTCTCGGTGCAGGACTGGGCCCCGGGTGCGGTGCACGGCGGCCAGTACGACGCCGTCGTCGGCCGGGACGCCACCTTCACCCAGGTCGTGGTGACCCTCGGCGGCGACCTCGTGCGCCTGGTCAGCAACGTGCAGTACGCCGGCCCCGGCGGCAGCGCCGAGCTGTTCGGCGTCTACTTCTCCGACGAGACGCAGCACCAGGAGCACCGCCTCTGGGTCGACCACGCGGTGCCCAACTGCACGAGCAACGTGCTCTACAAGGGCGCGCTGCAGGGCGAGGGCGCCCGCACGGTCTGGATCGGCGACGTCCGCATCCGGCCCGCGGCCACCGGCACCGAGACCTACGAGCTCAACCGGAACCTCGTGCTCACCGATGGCGCGCGCGCCGACTCGGTGCCCAACCTGGAGATCGAGACCGGCGAGATCGTCGGCGCCGGTCACGCGAGCGCCACCGGCCGGTTCGACGACGAGCAGCTGTTCTACCTCTGCTCGCGCGGGATCGACGCCGAGACCGCCCGCCGCCTGGTGGTCCGCGGATTCTTCGCCGACGTCGTCCAGCGGATCGGCGTCGACGGGCTGCAGGACCGGCTGATGGCCGCGATCGACGAGCGCCTCGGCGCCCTGCCCGCCCTGGACGAGCAGCCGGTCGAGGTGTCCTGAGCCATGGCCTTCGAGCGCGTCTGCGCCCTCTCCGACATCAAGGAGCCGGGGTCGCTGCGGGTGGAGCTGGCGGACATCGACATCGCGGTGGTCCGGTACGAGGGTGCGGTCTACGCGCTCGAGGACCGCTGCTCGCACGCCGACGTCCCGCTCACCGACGGCGACGTCGAGACCTTCGACGGCGCACCCACGATCGAGTGCTTCCTGCACGGGTCGTGCTTCGACCTGCGTACGGGCGAGCCCACCAACCTGCCGGCCACCGAGCCGGTCCCCGTCTACCCGGTCCGCGTGGAGGGGGAGGACGTGTACGTCGACACAGAGGCCGACGGCGCCCTCCCCGCCGCGGCCGCCAACTGAGGAGCGAGAAGAAGTGTCCGTTCTGGAGATCCGCGACCTGCACGTCAGCGTGGGCGAGGGTGACGACGCCAAGGAGATCCTCCGCGGCGTCGACCTGACCGTCCGCTCCGGCGAGACCCACGCGATCATGGGCCCCAACGGCTCGGGGAAGTCCACCCTGGCCTACTCGATCGCCGGCCACCCGAAGTACACGATCACCGGTGGCACCGTCACGCTCGACGGCGAGGACGTCCTCGCGATGAGCGTCGACGAGCGCGCTCGCGCCGGCCTGTTCCTGGCCATGCAGTACCCGGTCGAGGTGCCCGGCGTCTCGGTGTCGAACTTCCTGCGCACCGCCGCCACCGCCATCAAGGGCGAGGCCCCGAAGCTGCGCACCTGGGTGAAGGACGTCAAGAACGAGATGGAAGCGCTCGAGATGGACCCGGTCTTCGCCGAGCGCAACGTCAACGAGGGCTTCTCCGGCGGTGAGAAGAAGCGCCACGAGATCCTGCAGATGCGGCTGCTCAAGCCCGCCATCGCGATCCTCGACGAGACCGACTCCGGCCTCGACGTCGACGCGCTGCGGATCGTCTCCGAGGGCGTCAACCGCACCCGCGAGGAGGGTGACGTCGGCGTCCTGCTGATCACCCACTACACGCGGATCCTGCGCTACATCAAGCCCGACTTCGTGCACGTCTTCGTCAACGGCAAGGTCGTCGAGGAGGGCGGCCCGGAGCTGGCGGAGAAGCTGGAGAACGAGGGCTACGCCGCCTACGGCAAGGGCATCACGGAGGTCGCGTCCGCATGACCACGACCGTCTCGCGTCCCGGAGCCGGGGCGCAGCGAGCGCCCCTGCCTCTGGACGTCGAGGCGATCCGGGCGGACTTCCCGATCCTGACCCGCACCGTCCGTGACGGAAAGCGGCTGGTCTACCTCGACTCCGGGGCCACCTCGCAGAAGCCGCGCCAGGTGCTCGACGCCGAGCGCTGGTTCTACGAGAACGTCAACGCCGCGCCGCACCGGGGGGCCCACCAGCTCGCCGAGGAGGCGACCGGCGCCTACGAGCAGGCGCGGGCGACGATCGGCGCGTTCATCGGGGCCCCCGAGAACGAGGTCGTCTTCACCCGGAACACCACCGAGGCGATCAACCTGGTCGCCTACGCGCTCTCCAACGCCGCCACGGCCAAGGAGCCGGAGTTCCGGACCTACGCCGTCGGCCAGGGTGACGAGATCGTGGTCACCGAGATGGAGCACCACGCCAACCTGATCCCGTGGCAGCAGCTCTGCGAGCGCACCGGGGCGACCCTGCGCTGGCTGGGGCTCACCGACGACGGCCGGCTGGACCTCTCCGACCTCGACACCGTGGTGAACGAGCGCACCAAGCTCGTGGCGGTCACCCAGCAGTCGAACATCCTGGGCACGATCAACCCGCTCGAGGAGATCGTCGCCCGGGCCCACGCGGTGGGCGCCCTGGTGCTGGTCGACGGCGCGCAGTCCGTGCCACACCAGCCGGTCGACGTCACCACACTCGGCGCGGACTTCCTGGTCTTCTCCGGGCACAAGATGCTCGGGCCCACCGGCGTCGGCGTGCTGTGGGGGCGCTACGACGTCCTCGACAAGCTGCCGCCGTTCCTGACCGGTGGCTCGATGATCGAGGTCGTGCGCATGGAGGGCAGCACGTTCATGCCGCCGCCGCAGCGGTTCGAGGCCGGCGTCCCGATGACCGCGCAGGTGATCGGGCTCGGTGCCGCGGTCGACTACCTGCAGGCCCTGGGCATGGAGACGGTGGAGGCGCATGAGCTCGCGCTCACCGGCTACGCGCTGGAGCAGCTCGCCGAGATCCCCGGTGTCACGGTGATCGGCCCGGCCGACACCGTCGCCCGCGGGGGAGCGATCTCCTTCACCGTCGAGGGCATCCACCCGCACGATGTCGGCCAGGTGCTCGACGACCTCGGCATCGCCGTCCGCGTGGGGCACCACTGCGCCTGGCCGGTGGTCCGGCGCTACGGCGTGCCGGCGACGACCCGGGCGACGTTCTACGTGCACACCGGCTACGACGACATCGACGCGCTGGCGGATGGAATTCGCGCGGCCCAGAAGTTCTTCGGAACGGTGTGAGGCGCATCTGATGCAGCTGGAATCGATGTACCAGGAGATCATCCTGGACCACTACAAGAACCCGCAGGGGCGAGGGCTCCGTGACCCGTTCGACGCCGAGGTGCACCACGTCAACCCGACCTGCGGCGACGAGGTGACGCTGCGGGTGAAGCTCGACGGCGACACGGTTGCCGACGTGTCCTACGAGGGGATGGGCTGCTCGATCAGCCAGGCCTCGGTCTCGGCGATGTACGAGCTCGTCGTCGGCAAGCCGGTGAGCCAGGCGCTCGAGACCGGCGAGCACTTCATGACCCTGATGCAGGCGAAGGGCGACCCGGCGGTCGCCGAGAAGCTCGAGGAGGAGCTGGAGGACGCCGTCGCGTTCGCCGGCGTCTCCAAGTACCCGGCTCGCATCAAGTGCGCGCTGATGAGCTGGATGGCCCTCAAGGACGCGTCCGCCCGAGCCCTGTCCACCACCGTGTCGGCCACCCACCCCACCACCCCGGCCGGAGGCCAGTGATGAGCGAGACCACCGAGAACGCGACGACGGAGAACGCGACGCCCGCCACCGACGGTGCGCCCGGCGACCTGCCCGCCTACAAGTCGGCGCTGATCGAGGACCTCGAGGAGGCGATGCGTGACGTCGTCGACCCCGAGCTCGGCGTGAACGTCGTCGACCTGGGCCTGGTCTACGGCCTCGACGTCGACGAGAGCAACGTCGCGATCATCGACATGACGCTGACCAGCGCGGCCTGCCCGCTGACCGACGTCATCGAGGACCAGGCGCGCCAGGCGCTGACCGGTGGCCCCGGCCCCGGCCTGGTCGACGACATCCGGATCAACTGGGTCTGGATGCCGCCGTGGGGCCCGGACAAGATCACCGACGACGGCCGCGAGCAGCTGCGCGCCCTCGGCTTCCGGGTGTAGCAACCCGCAACCGTGCGCTGAACGGGGTCATGGCAGCTGCCATGACCCCGTTTCGCGCACCACGGCGCCGGGTTCAGCCGCGGAACCGCACGGTGCCGCCGTCGGTCGCACTGAGACGGGCGGCGTCGAGCACCCTCGCCGACGCGATCGCGTCACGCGGGTCCACCGGAGCGGGCCCCAGCCCCCGGATGGCGCGCGCGAACGCCGGGTAGAAGCCGTCCCAGCTGCCGCGCTCGCTCGGGACGTGCTCACCGGCGTCCCCCCGGTGCAGCCTGCCCCAGTGCAGGGCCGGCTCGGCACCCCAGGCCGGACCGAGGGACGCAGGGGTGTGGCCGGCGAGCAGCAGCTCCTCCTGCACGTCCATGGGGCTGCCGCTGACGTAGCTGGCTGCCGTCCCGGTCACCCGGAAGCGCGGGCCGGGCGCCCCCTGGATCCAGCTGCCCCACAGGTGCGACCGCCCGCCCGCGACGTGGGTGAGGGCGACGAAGACGTCGTCGTCGAGCCCGTCGTCGCGCAGCCGCCACTCGGCGTAGACGGACGCGACCGGGCCCATGAGGACCAGGGCCTGGTCGACCAGGTGACTGCCGAAGTCGAGGAGCGTGCCCCCGCCCGAGGCACCCGGGCCGTCACCGGGAGCCAGCCGCTCGAACCGCGACTCGAAGCGGACGAGCTCGCCCAGCGTGCCGTCGCCGGCGAGCCGCCGCACGGTGAGGAAGTCCGAGTCCCAGCGGCGGTTCTGGTACGGCGCGAGCCGCAGCCCCAGCCGGTCGGCCAGCTCCACCGACCGGGTGGCCGCCGCGGCGTCGAGCGCGAACGGCTTGTCGCACACCACCGCCAGGCCCAGTTCCAGGGCCTGGTCGGTGAGCTCGCTGTGCGTGCTCGCGGGGGTGGAGATCGCCACCGCCTCGGCGCCGGCGGCGGCGAGCTCCTCCATCGAGTCGAAGGTGCGCCGGGCGTGCCCGTCCTGCGCCACCAGCGCCTTCCGTGCGGGGGACGAGGTCACCACCCCGAGGAGTTCGATCTCGCGAGCCGACCGCAGCAACGGGGCGTGGAACCAGCGCCCACCGAAGCCGTAGCCGACGAGGCCGACTCGGACGGGGGGCATCGGGTCGGGCGAGCTCATGCCGCCATCCTCTCCTGCCGCCGTCCGGCGTGGTCCGTGCGCGCGCGGCCGTGTGCGTCAGCCCTGCCGGCCCGCCAGCTCGGCGAAGGTGTCGGCGTCCCAGTCGGCGATGAACGTGCTCACGTGCGGCAGGTGGTCCAGGCCGATGTGCTCGACCACGCCCTCCAGATTCACGGCGTCGGCGAAGTCGAGGAAGGCATCGAGGTGCTCGGCGTCGCCGTCCTGGCGCCACGCAGAGGGCGAACCGCTTCTCGAAGGCCGCCGCGCGCGGGGCGTGGTAGCCGCCGAGCGACCAGCCGACGATGCCGATCCGTGCCGCGTCGACGTCGCTCCGGGCCTCGAGCCAGTCGACGGCGGCGCCGGGCCCAGACCTCCGTGTCGATGCGGGCGGTGAGCCCCTGCAGCCGCAGCGCCTCTGCCCGCTCGTGGTGCTGCGGCCGACGCGGGTCACCGGAGGTCGGCGAGGCGGGCGGCGAAGCCGGCGACCGGCGCGCGTTCGCGCACCACCCCCACGAACAGCAGCACGGTCCCGACCGCCAGCGCGGCGGCCAGCGGCCAGGGCAGTGCCCGCACCGCGAGGCCCAGCGCCAGCACCAGCGCCGACCCGGCCCCGACCAGGATGGGGGCGCGGACGCCGGCCCGGCTCCCCGCCACCATCGCCGCCGCGGCAGCGGCCAGCACGAGCACGGCCCGCGGGTCGTCGGGGGAGAGGACGGCGAGCGCGGTCGACGGGACCGCCGCCACCAGCAGGCCCGGGCCCCACGACGGCCACGACGCCTCCCGCCCGAGGGCCCGCCCCGCCGCCAGCAGCAGGCCTCCGGCGGCCGGGAGGGTGTACGCCTCCACCGTGCCGGTCCCGGCGAGGGCCGCGGCGATCCAGCAGGCCAGGACCAGCTGCGCCGCGCCCACCCGCCAGGCGGCCGTGGCGTCGGTCTCCATGCCGGTGTCGCGGGCGGCCGACCGGCCGGTCCACCACGCCCAGGCGAGCGTGGCCGCGCCCTGGACCGCGAGGTGCACCAGCACCTGGGCCCGGTCACCCCGGACCACGAGGAGGAGCACGGCCAGGGCGGCGACGAGCGCGGCGGCGGTGACCGTGGCCCGCCGGGAGTCCCGGTCCAGCACCGCGGCCGTGCCCAGCGCGGCCACGTACAGCGCGGTCAGCAGGACGGCGGCCCCCGCGGGGGAGGCCCAGCCGTCGGGCATGCCGAGGACGGCGGCCCCCGCCAGGCAGCCGACCGCCGTCGGCGCCGCCACCTCCCGGTCGTCGGGCCGCAGCGCCGCCACCCACACCGTCGGGGCCGCGGTGAGGACCAGCAGCAGCGCCAGCGCCGACCAGTGGGCGCCCGCGACCAGGCGGAGCACCGACAGCACGGCCAGCAGCACGCCCCCGCTCAGCGCCGCCGGCAGCAGCAGGCCGCGGCGCCACCCGCTCAGGGAGCCGGCCGGCACGGCGGCGGTCAGCACGCCGGCGAACCCGGCCACGGCGACGGCGACCGGCCCACCGGCGGCGGACGCCCCCGCGACGGCGGCGCCGGTCACCGCCCCGGAGACGACGGGGACCAGGCGTGGGGGCCCGAGCAGCACGTCCAGCGGTTCGCGCAGCCGGGCGAGCAGCAGACCGGCCGCGGCGCCCGCCACCAGCGCCGCGGCGATCCACCGCTCTCCGGCCGTGGCCGTCCACGCCTCGCGCAGGCCGGCCAGCACCCCGGCCGCGAACCAGGGAGCCGTCGTCGCCAGGACCAGCCGGGCCACCAGCGGCCGGGCGGAGAGCACGACCGCGAGCCCCGCCAGCGCCACCGCGAGCAGGAACTCGGTGCGCACGGCGGCCGCGACCCCGTCCAGCAGCCGCAGGACGGCGAGCTGCAGGCCGGCCCAGGCGGCGAGCGGCCAGGCGGCGGTGGCGGGGGAGACGCGCTGCAGCCCGACGAAGGCGCCGGCGAGGGCGAGCGGCAGCAGGGCGTCCCCGGTGCCCAGTGCGGCGACGTCCCCGGCCGCCAGGGCGAGGCCCGCGGCGCTGGCCGCGAAGGTCTCGGCCGAGCTGCGCAGCCGCGCGCGGTCGGCCCGGACGGAGACCGCGGCGGCGACCGCGGCGAGGACCAGGAGCGCCCCCTGCAGCAGCGGGCCGCCGTGGGCGGAGGCGAGCGCCGCGGCGCCGCTCACCAGCAGCACGGCGCCCACGGCCAGGAGCACCTGCGGCGGGCGGGCCGCGTACGGGAACGGCGGCGATACCGGGCGGGTCGTCCGCGCCTCCGGGGTCACCGGAGCACCCTGCCCGCGGGGGTGCCGCCCGAATCACGGCGAATCCGTTCGGAACCCGGCGGTCGAGCGCCTACCCTGGGTGCAGTGATCACGACGACCGGCCTCGAGCTGCGTGCCGGCGCCCGCATCCTCATCAGCGAGGCCTCCCTGCGGGTGCAGCCCGGTGACCGCATCGGGCTCGTCGGGCGCAACGGCGCCGGCAAGACCACGACGCTCACCACCCTGGCCGGCGAGCGCCTGCCGCACGCCGGGAAGGTGGAGGTCAGCGGCGAGATCGGCTACCTGCCGCAGGACCCGCGCAGCGGCGACCTCGACATCACCGCCAGCGACCGGGTGCTCTCCGGCCGCGGCCTGGACGTCCTGAAGGCGCAGCTGGTCAAGGCCCAGATCGCCATGGCCGAGCCCGCGGACGACGACGAGCGCGACCGCGCCGTCCGCCGCTACGGCCGGCTCGAGGACCAGTTCGCCGCGCTGGGCGGGTACGCCGCCGAGAGCGACGCGGCGCGCATCTGCACCAACCTGGGCCTGCCCGACCGCGTGCTGGCCCAGCCGCTGCGCACCCTGTCCGGCGGTCAGCGCCGCCGCGTCGAGCTCGCCCGCATCCTCTTCTCCGACGCCGAGACCCTGCTGCTCGACGAGCCGACCAACCACCTCGACGGCGACTCGATCACCTGGCTCAAGGGGTTCCTGGGCGGCCACAAGAGCGGGCTCATCGTCATCAGCCACGACGTCGAGCTGCTCGACGCCGTCGTCAACAAGGTGTGGCACCTGGACGCCAACCGGGCCACCGTCGACGTCTACAACCTCGGCTGGAAGCCCTACCTGGCGCAGCGGGAGACCGACGAGCGGCGCCGCAGGCAGGAGCGGGCCAACACCGAGCGCAAGATCGACACGCTGAACGCCCAGGCCGACAAGATGCGCGCCAAGGCCACCAAGGCCAAGGCCGCCAAGAGCATGGACAAGCGGGCCGAGCGCCTGGCCGCCGGCCTGGCCGACGTGCGGGTGCAGGACAAGGTCGCCAAGCTGCGCTTCCCGACGCCGGCCCCGTGCGGCAAGACACCCCTCACCGCGGAGGGGCTCTCCAAGAGCTACGGCTCGCTGGAGATCTTCACCGACGTCGACCTCGCGGTGGACCGGGGCGCGCGCGTCGTCGTCCTCGGGCTCAACGGGGCGGGCAAGACCACGCTGCTGCGGATGCTCGCCGGCACCGAGAACCCCGACACCGGCGAGGTCAAGGCCGGCCACGGGCTGCGGGTGGGCTACTACGCCCAGGAGCACGAGACCCTGGACATGGACCGGACGCTGCTGGAGAACATGCGCTCGTCCGCGCCCGACAGCACCGACACCGAGCTGCGGCGCATCCTCGGCGCCTTCCTGTTCTCCGGCGAGACGGTCGACCAGCGCACCGGCACCCTCTCCGGCGGCGAGCGCACCCGGCTGGCGATGGCGACGCTGGTCGTCTCGGGGGCCAACGTGCTGCTCCTCGACGAGCCGACCAACAACCTGGACCCGGCCAGCCGCGAGCAGGTGCTCGAGGCGCTGCGCACCTACGCCGGCGCGATCGTGCTGGTCACCCACGACGAGGGTGCGGTGCGGGCGCTGGACCCGGACAAGGTGATCCTGCTGCCCGACGGCACCGAGGACGCCTGGAGCGAGGACCTCGCGGACCTGGTCGAGCTGGCCTGACCCTCTGTCGGCCTCCGGCCGACACGGCGGCCAGGTGCCGTCCCCCTGCTGCGCGGAGCGCGTCCCTGGCGCTCGCCGGGGACCCTCCGGGCCCGGCTCGGAAGGCCGCTTCACATGGCCGACGTCACGCGTCTGGGTGATCATGGGGAGGCGGGCGCCGTGGTCGACGGGACGACGGTGACAGCCAACTACGGGCCGCCACCCCCCATCGGCACGCCGGTGGGCCGGTCGGTGGCCGACACGGAGGGGAGCCATGGCCGACACGAGCACTGCGGACCTCGGCAAGGGCAAGCGGATCACCGGCGGTGACCGGTCGACGCTCGCCGACGAGCTGCGCAAGCGGTACGACGAGGGGGAGAGCATCCGCTCCCTGGCCACCTCGACGAACCGGTCCTACGGCTTCGTGCACCGGCTGCTCTCGGAGTCCGGGGCCTCGCTGCGCAGCCGCGGCGGGGCCAACCGGAACAGCAAGAAGGCGTGACCCCCGACCCCACCGATCCCCCCACGCCCGGCTGGGTGCGGAGCAGTCGCGACGGCGCCGTCCTCACCGTCACCCTCGACCGCCCGGAGCAGCTCAACGCCCAGACGCCCGCCACCTGGCAGGCGCTGGCCGACGTCGGCGCGGCGCTGGACGAGGACGTCCGCGTCGTGGTCCTGCGCGGCTCGGGCCGGTCCTTCTCGGCCGGGCTCGACCGCAGCATGTTCGAGACCGGCAACGGCAGCGGCGGTGGGCTGGGCGAGCTCGTCCGGCTGCCGGTCGACGAGGCCCAGGAGCGGATCCGCGGCTACCAGGCCGGCTTCCGCTGGCTCCGCTCACCGGGCGTCGTCTCGATCGCCGCGGTGCAGGGCCACGCCATCGGCGCCGGCGCGCAGCTGGCCCTCGCCTGCGACCTGCGGGTGTTCACCGACGACGCCCAGCTCCGGCTGCCCGAGGTGACGCTCGGCCTGGTGCCCGACCTGACCGGGACCAGCACCTTGGTCGAGCTCGTCGGCTACTCGCGGGCGCTGGAGCTGTGCATGACCGGTCGCGCGGTCGGCGCCACGGAGGCCCAGGCGATCGGCCTGGCCACGGTCGTCGTGCCGCGGGGGGAGCTGGACGACGCCGTCGCCGACCTAGCCGCGGCGCTGGTGGCGCCGCCGGTGGGCGCCAGCCGGGCCACCGCCGCGCTGGTCCGCTCCGCCGTCCGCAACGACCCGGAGAGCCAGGACGCCGCCGAGCGGGCCGCCCAGGTGCAGCGGCTGCACGATCTCGTCAGGGGCCGCTGAGACACTCCCAGGAACAAGCGCGGTCGCGCCCCGGTTGCAGATGCCGCCGGGGCGCGGCCCCGGGGACGAGGGAGGTGGCATGGACGTGAGCCAGTCCATGACCTCCATGGCGGCGATGCGGTCCTTCAGGCGGGACCCGTCGGTGACCGCTCGGCAGCTGCCCAAGGGGACCGTCCGCCGGATCATCGGCATCGCCCGGCCCTACCGGCGCGAGCTGACCCTCTTCCTGCTGCTCGTCGTCGGCTCCTCGGTGATCGGCGTGATCACGCCGCTGCTCGCCGGCAACATCGTCAACCGGATCGCCGGGCTGGAGGGCACCGCCGGCGACATCGTCCAGATCGCGCTGGTCATCGCCGGCCTGGCCGTGGTCGACGCCGGGATCTCGCTGGGCACGCGGTGGTACTCCGCGCGCATCGGCGAGGGCGTCATCTACGACCTGCGCAGCCAGGTCTTCGAGCACGTCCAGCGCATGCCGGTCGCCTTCTTCACGCGCACGCAGACCGGCGCGCTGGTCAGCCGGCTCAACAACGACGTCGTCGGGGCGCAGCAGGCGTTCACGTCGACGCTGTCGGGCGTCGTCAGCAACGTCATCGGGCTGGTGCTCACCGCGGGCGTCATGCTGACGCTCTCGTGGCAGATCACGCTGCTGTCGCTGGTGCTCGTGCCGCTGTTCGTCCTGCCTGCCCGCCGCATCGGCCGCCGGCTGCAGGAGATCACCCGGGAGTCCTACTCCCTGAACGCGTCGATGAACGCGACGATGACCGAGCGGTTCAACGTCGCCGGCGCGCTGCTGGTCAAGCTCTTCGGCCGGCCGAGCGCCGAGGCGGAGTCCTTCCGCGGCCGGGCCGCGCGGGTGCGCGACATCGGCGTCCTGTCGGCCATGTACGGGCGCACCTTCTTCACCGCGCTGACGCTGGTGGCGGCGCTGGCGACCGCGCTGGTCTACGGCCTCGGTGGCTGGCTGGCGTTCACCGGGCAGCTGAGCGCCGGCGACGTCGTGGCGCTCGCGCTGCTGCTGTCACGGCTCTACGGGCCGCTGACCGCCCTGTCGAACATCCGCGTGGACGTCATGAGCGCGATGGTCAGCTTCGACCGCGTCTTCGAGGTGCTCGACCTGCCGCCGATGATCCGCGAGGCGCCCGACGCCGTCCCGGTGCCGGCCGACGACCGGTCCATCGAGTTCGAGTCCGTCTCCTTCGGCTACCCGGCCGGCGCGGACGTCTCGCTGCCGTCGCTGGAGGAGGTGTCGCTGCCCGAGCACGGCGGCCCGGTCGACGTCCTCCACGACATCTCCTTCCGCGTCGCCCCCGGGCAGCTCGTCGCCCTGGTCGGGCACTCGGGTGCGGGCAAGTCGACGATCGCCAACCTGGTGCCGCGGCTGTACGACGCGACCGGCGGGACCGTGCGGGTGGGCGGCGTGGACGTGCGGCGGGCGACGCTGGCCTCGCTGCGCGACGCGGTCGGGGTGGTCAGCCAGGACGCCCACCTGTTCCACGACACCATCGGCGCCAACCTGCGCTACGCGCGCCCGGAGGCGACCGAGGAGCAGCTGTGGGACGCGCTCACCGGCGCCCGCATCGCCGACCTCGTGCGCTCGCTGCCGGAGGGGCTGGAGACGGTGGTCGGCGACCGCGGCTACCGGCTCTCGGGCGGCGAGAAGCAGCGGCTGGCGATCGCCCGGGTGCTGCTGAAGGCTCCTGGCATCGTGATCCTCGACGAGGCGACCGCCCACCTGGACAGCGAGTCCGAGGCCGCGGTGCAGCACGCGCTGGACACCGCGCTGGCCGGCCGGACGTCGCTGGTCATCGCGCACCGCCTCTCGACCATCCGCAGCGCCGACCAGATCCTGGTCATCGACGATGGCCGGATCGTCGAGGCGGGCACGCACGAGGAGCTGCTGGCGCGCGAGGGCCGCTACGCCGATCTGCACCGCACCCAGTTCGCGCAGAGGGAGCCCCGCTCCGTCGTCGTCGGGTGACCCGACCAGGCCCCGGTGCCGATGGCGCTGCGCGCACGACCGGGCACGCATCGTGGCGGGCGCTCGGTGGTCGGCGCGTCGCACCCGATCGGGCGGCGCGGAACACCGGCGAGCGTCGAACGGTGAGGTCACCCGGACCACTAGCGTCACACCTGTCCCAGGCGGCCGCAGCCGGGACACGTGGCCGGGCTGGCGCGGCCACGCAGGACCGCAGCAGGCGTCGGCACGCACCGGCGAACGCCAGCGAGGAGGAGACGTGACCGCAGCGCACCCGCAGGACGCCCAGATCCAGGCTCTGTACGCGGAGTTCATCGACGGTTGGAACCGGCGCAGCGGCGCGGGGGTGGCGGCCGGCTTCGCCGACGACGGGGACATCATCGGGTTCGACGGGAGCCACCACCGCGGCCGGCTCTCCATCGCGGCGGACCTGCGCCAGGTGTTCGCGTCGCGCCAGACCCCCGCCTACGTGGCCGTGGTCCGCTCGGTCCGCCCGGTCGGCGACGGCGTCGCGATGCTCACCGCGCACGCCGGCATGATCCCGGCGGGCGCCAGCGACCTGGACCCGGAGCTCAACGCCGTCCACACGATGGTCGCCGTGGACGAGGGGCGCGGCCGGTGGCGGATCTCGCTGTTCCAGGTCACCCCGGCGGCGTGGCACCAGCACCCCGAGGCGCGCGAGGCCCTCACCGAGGAGCTGCGGGGGCTGCTCATCCCGCAGTGAGCCGGGCTCAACCGACGATCGCGTCCACCCGGACCTCGTCGACCTGCTCCACCCGCGCCCGCGCGCCCTCGCGGCCGATGTCGGCGATCACCCCGCCGGAGACCGAGAGGGCGATCTCCATGGCGGCGGGCGGGCCGATGGCGCGGAACTCGTAGGGCGAGCTCAGCGGCCGGCCGTCGATGCGCAGCGCGCCGGGGGAGCCCGTCACCGCGCTGGAGACCACGACCCGCACGCCGTCGACCTCGAGGGCCTCCGCGCCGGCGCCCCGCAGTTCCTGGAGGGCACCGAGGACGACCGAGGCGGGGACCGTGCCGTCGGGGTCCTGGACGGTCAGCACCACGCCCGGACCGCTCGCCGGGAGGGTCCCCGCCAGGATGCCGATGGCCTCCGCGCGGGAGCGCGCCTCCTCGAGCACGCTGCCCGACTCCTCCTGGCCGCTGCCGAGGTCGTCGAGGGTCTGCCGGGTGTCGCCGATCTCCTGGCGGAGGGCCTCCTCGCGGGCGTTGAGCTCGTCCAGGAGGAGGACGAGGTCCGCCTCCCGGCGCACGTCCTGGTCGGTCGGCTCGGCGGTGTTGCGGATCTGGACGGTGAGGGCGAACCCCAGCGCCACGGTGAGCGCCGCGGTGGCCGCCACGGCGACGGGCCGGCTCCACGAACGGACCGACCATGACCCTCCGGTGGAGGTCGAGGGTTGCGCGGCGGTGGTCCGGCCCGAGCCAGCCGTGCCGTCCTCGGCGCCCGCCGCCGCGCCGTCCTCGGTGCCGAGGTCCTCTGCGACCTGAGGCGGCACCTCGCCGGCGGGATCGGCGTCCCTGCGCGCGTCCCCGTCCATCGCACTCCACAGTAGGTCAGCGGTCGGGACCGCCGGCGACGCCCGCTGCTTCCAGCAACTGCAACGAGGTGACCGGTCGGAACCCGGACCGACCCGAGGGGCCGCGCGGTGGGGCCATACTCCTGCCGTGCCGACCTCGACCGCCCGCGACCTCGGTGCCCTGGTGCTCGCCGCGGTGGCCGGGGCGGCCCACCTGGTGGTCGGCTACTTCTACCTGGTGAGCGGGCTCGCCGTGCCGTTGTACGCGCTGCTCCCGCTCTGGGTGCTCTGGCTGGTGCTCGCGGCGTGGCTGATCCGGCTCGCGCTCGCCCGTTCCTGGTGGACGCCGCTGGTGCCGGTGAGCGCGGCCGCGGTGCTCGTCCTCACGGTCGCGGTCGGCGGCGGGCTGCTCGGCTGGCAGGCCTGAGCCGGGCCGTGCGCCGGGGGCTCAGCCGCCCGGGCGGTGGAACTCGTCCGGCGCCGCGGCGGCGCGCACCTCGGCGTGGTGGGTGCGGAGGGCGTGCAGCACGGCCCGGTTCACCACCCGGTAGAGGGTGTACAGAATGAGTGCCACGAGGGCGAGATGGATGCCGAGGCCGATCAGCGAGGTCACCGCGGCGAGGTCATCGGCCGGGTGCGACGGCAGGCAGCGCGGCGTCGTAGCGGTCGAGCAGGACGGCGGCGATCCGCTCGTCGGGGAGCAGCGGTGCGGTGACGACGTCGGCCCCCGCACCGGCGAGCTTGTCGTGGAAGTGCCCCGGGGCGAGGAGGTAGGCGGCGATGACCACCTGCCGGGCGCCCCGGGACCGCGCCGCGGCGACGGCGTCGGGCACCGGCGGCGTGGCGGCCGAGCCGTAGCCGGTGGTCACCGGGCCGGCCCAAGAGCCCTGGAGGAGGGCGGCCGTGCGCTGGACGTCGGCCACCGACCGCGGGTCGCTGGAGCCGGCGGCGGCCAGCACGACGGCGGTACGGGGGTCGCCCGGGTCGGCACCGGACTCCCGCAGCCGGTCGTGCAGCACCGCGGCCAGCCGGGGGTCGGGGCCCAGCGGGCGGGCGGCGACCGCGGCGTCGTGCGCGGCGACGGCCCCGGCGATGTCGACGTGCACGTGGTAGCCGCCCGACAGCAGCAGCGGGACGACGACCGCGGGCCGCCTCTCGGCGGAGAGGCCGGCGACGACGTCGACGACGGTGGGTGGCTGCACGTCGACGAACGCCGCGGTCGTGACCAGCCCGGGGCGCTGGGCGCGGGCGGCGAGGGCCAGTTCGGCGATCAGCCGCCGGCCGGTCGGGTTGCGGGTGCCGTGGGCGCAGGCGACGAGGACCGGGGCGTTCACAGGGCGCGCGTGACGCCGCCGTCGACGGCGACCATCGTCCCGGTCAGGTAGGAGGCGGCGGGGGAGAGGGCGAAGGCCGCCACCCGCCCGAACTCCTCCGGGCGACCTACCCGGCGCAGCGGGATGGCTGCCTCGGTCCGGGCCCGCATCGCGGCGGCGTCACCGGATGCGGCCTCGATCTCGGTGATCCGGTCGGTGGCGATCGTGCCCGGGAGCAGCCCGAGCACCCGGATGCCGCGCGGCCCCAGCTCGTCGGCGAGGGCCTTGGCGGTCATCGCCAGCCCGGGGCGCAGCCCGTTCGAGATCGCCAGGTGGCCGATCGGCTGGCGCGCGGAGATGGAGAGGACGAAGACGATCGCGGCGCCGTCCGACAGGTGCGGGACGAGCGCCTTGACCAGGCGCAGCGGGCCGAGCAGCACGCTCTCCACGGCGGTCCGCCAGTGCTCCTCGGCGACGTCGAGCACGCTTCCGGGCGCCGGGCCGCCGACGGAGATCAGCGCGCCGTCGATGCTGCCCAGCTGCTCCCGGGCGGAGGCGACCAGCCGCTCGGCGGCGCCGGTGTCGGCCAGGTCGGCCGCGATGCCGGACGCCGCCGGCGCCCCACCCAGGGAGGCGACGGCGGCGTCCACGGACTCCGGCGTCCGGGAGCTGACCAGCACCCGGGCTCCGTCGTCGACGAGGGTCCGGGCGGTCGCGAAGCCCAGCCCCCGGCTCGCGCCGGTGAGCAGGTACCCGCGGCCGCCCAGACCCAGGTCCATCAGGCGGCCGAGCCGCGCAGCGAGCGGAGGACGTACTGCATGATCCCGCCGTTGCGGTAGTAGTTCGCCTCGCCGGGGGTGTCGATGCGCACCCGGGCGTCGAACTCGGTCGTCCGACCGTCCGATGCCTGAGCCTGGACCTTCACCGTGCGCGGGACCTCGCCGTCGTTCAGCGCGGTGATCCCGGTGATGGTGAACTCCTCGTCGCCGGTCAGGCCGAGCGACTCGCGGTCCTGGCCCTCGGGGAACTGCAGCGGCAGGACGCCCATGCCGATGAGGTTCGAGCGGTGGATGCGCTCGTAGCTCTCCGCGATGACGGCCTTGACGCCCAGGAGCGCGGTGCCCTTGGCGGCCCAGTCGCGGGAGGACCCGGAGCCGTACTCCTTGCCGGCCAGCACGACCAGCGGGATGCCGGCGTCGATGTAGGCGCGCGAGGCGTCGTAGATCGTCGTCGTCTCGCCGGTCAGGTGGTTCTTCGTGACGCCACCCTCGGTGCCGGGCACCAGCTGGTTGCGCAGCCGGATGTTGGCGAAGGTGCCGCGGATCATGACCTCGTGGTTCCCGCGGCGGGAGCCGTAGGAGTTGAAGTCGCGGCGGTCCACGCCGTGCTCGCGCAGGTACTTGCCCGCGGGGCTGTCGGCCTTGATCGAGCCGGCCGGGGAGATGTGGTCGGTCGTCACCGAGTCGCCGAGCACCGCCAGGGTGCGGGCGCCGGTGATGTCCTCGACCGGGGCCGGCTCGGCCGGCATGCCCTCGAAGTACGGAGGGCGCCGCACGTAGGTGCTGTCCTCGGCCCACTCGAAGGTGTCACCGGTCGGCGTGGGCAGGTTCTGCCACTGCTCGGTGCCGGCGAAGACGTCCTCGTAGCTGCGGCCGAACTGCTCCGCGGAGACGGCGTGGTCGATGACCCGCTGGACCTCCTGCGGCGAGGGCCAGATGTCGTGCAGGAAGACGTCGTTGCCGTCGGCGTCCTGACCCAGCGGGTCGTTGTTCAGGTCGACGTCCATGGAGCCGGCGAGCGCGTAGGCGATGACCAGCGGCGGCGAGGCCAGGTAGTTCATCTTGACGTCCGGGTTGATCCGGCCCTCGAAGTTGCGGTTGCCGGAGAGCACCGAGACGACGGCGAGGTCGGCCTCGTTGACCGCCTGGCTGACCGGCTCGGGGAGCGGGCCGGAGTTGCCGATGCAGGTCGTGCAGCCGTAGCCGACCAGGTAGAAGCCCAGCTTCTCCAGGTACGGGGTGAGCTCGGCCTTCTCGTAGTAGTCCATGACGACCTTGGACCCGGGGGCCAGCGTCGTCTTCACCCACGGCTTGCTGGTCAGCCCGCGCTCGACGGCGTTCTTGGCCAGCAGCGCGGCGCCGATCATCACCTGCGGGTTGGAGGTGTTGGTGCAGGAGGTGATCGCGGCGATCACGACGTGGCCGTGGTCGATCTCGGTCTCGGTGCCGTCCTCCATGACCACGCGGGTCGGCTTGGAGGGGCGCCGGCCGACGTCGTGGCCGTCGTAGTGGTGCGGCTTGCCGGCCTCGCCGTTGCCGTGGGTCTCGGCGATCGGGTCGGACGCCGGGAAGGTCTCGGCCACGGCCTCGTCGACCGAGGAGGTGACGCCGTAGGGCTTCTCCTGCGACGGGACGCCGGGCTTGCGGTCCTCGCCGCCGGTCTCGTCGTCGGCCACGTAGTCGGCCAGCGCCGCGCGGAAGGCCGGCTTGGCGTCGGTGATCGCGACGCGGTCCTGCGGGCGCTTCGGGCCGGCGATCGAGGGGACGACGGAGCCGAGGTCCAGCTCCAGGTACTCGGAGAAGGCCGGCTCGCGGGAGGCGTCGTGCCAGAGACCCTGCTCCTTGGCGTAGGCCTCGACCAGCTTGACCTGCTGCTCGTCGCGGCCGGTGAGCTTCAGGTAGGTGATGGTCTCCTCGTCGATGGGGAACATCGCCGCGGTGGAGCCGAACTCGGGGCTCATGTTGCCGATCGTGGCGCGGTTGGCCAGCGGCACCGCGGAGACGCCCTCGCCGTAGAACTCGACGAACTTCCCGACCACGCCGTGCTGGCGCAGCATCTCGGTGATGGTGAGGACGAGGTCGGTCGCGGTGGCGCCGTCCGGCAGCTGGCCGAAGAGCTTGAAGCCCACCACGCGGGGGATGAGCATCGACACCGGCTGCCCGAGCATCGCGGCCTCGGCCTCGATGCCGCCAACGCCCCAGCCCAGCACGCCGAGGCCGTTGACCATGGTGGTGTGGCTGTCGGTGCCCACGCAGGTGTCGGGGTAGGCGACCACGCGGTCACCCTCCTGGCGCGGGAAGACCACGCGCGCCAGGTGCTCGATGTTGACCTGGTGGACGATGCCGGTGCCCGGGGGGACGACCTTGAAGTCGCTGAACGCGCCCTGGCCCCAGCGCAGGAACTGGTAGCGCTCGCCATTGCGCTCGTACTCGATCTCGACGTTGCGCTGGAACGAGTCCTCGGTGCCGAAGACGTCGGCGATCACGGAGTGGTCGATGACCAGCTCGGCGGGGGCGAGCGGGTTGATCTTCTGCGGGTCGCCGCCGAGCTCGGCCATGGCCTCGCGCATGGTGGCGAGGTCGACGATGCAGGGGACGCCGGTGAAGTCCTGCATGACCACGCGGGCCGGGGTGAACTGGATCTCCTGGTCGGGCTCGGCCGACGGGTCCCAGTTGGCGATCGCCCGGATGTGGTCGGCGGTGATGTCCGCGCCGTCCTCCGTGCGCAGCAGGTTCTCGAGGAGGACCTTCAGGCTGAAGGGCAGCTTCTCCGCGCCCTCCACCGCGTCGAGCCGGTAGATGTCGTACTGGGTGCCGTCGACGTCGAGCGTCGACCGGGCCCCGAAGCTGTCCTTGCTGGCTGCCACTTCTCTGCGCCTACCCCTCGTGGTTCATCACGCGTCGTTGACCACCCCCGATCATCCCAGCCCGCGGCCGGGAGCACCGAGTCAGGCGACCCTTTCCTCACCCGGTGACCCCTGTCACGGGTCGGGAAACCGGGCCGGGAGCTCCGGGTGGCTCGCAACCCTCCCGTCCGCGCAGCCGCAGCAGCCCCACCGCTCGCCGGCCGACGGCGCGCCGCCGCCGCGTGTGCCGACCGTGCGTCGCGGTGCGGTTACGGTCCCGCGCCATGACCGCGGTCGACCCATCGGCACCCGCCCTGGCGGCGGCCCCGCCCGTCCTCCGGGACGCCGCGGCCGGCGCCGACGCCGCGGCCGGCGCGCCCGGCACGCGAGCCCGGGTGGTCGCCGGCGGGCTGTGGGGCGGCCTCCTGGTGGCGTTCGCGCTCACCTGCGCCGCGCGCGGCCTGCCGACCGACCGCGTGGTGCTGCTCGGGTGGGTGCTCGCCGGGCTGGCCGTGCACGCCGCCACGCAGGGCTGGCGCCGGGTGCTCCGCCTGCTGGCCGACTGGCTGCCGCTGGTGGCCGTGCTGCTGGCCTACGACGCGACCCGCGGGCTGGCCGACGGGCTCGGGGTGCCGGTGCACGTCCGCGAGGTGGCCGACGCGGACCGCTGGCTCACCGGCGGCGTGCTGCCCACGGTCTGGCTGCAGGAGCACGTGCAGGCCGACTGGTGGAAGGCCGTGGCGACGCTGGTCTACAGCAGCCACTTCGTCCTCACACCCGTGGTGCTCGCGGTGCTGTGGCTGCGCGACCGCGCGCGCTGGGCGCACTGCGCCCGCCTCGTGGTGGCGCTCTCCCTGGCCGGGCTCGTCACCTACGTGCTCTACCCGGCGGCGCCGCCGTGGCTGGCGGCCAAGCAGGGCGTCATCGAGCCGGTCGCACGGATCAGCAGCGCCGGGTGGGAGGTGCTCGGGCTGCCCCGTGCCGGGGTGCTGCTGGACACCAGCCAGGGCCAGGTCAACCTCGTCGCGGCGGTCCCCTCGCTGCACACCGCCTTCGCCGTCCTCATGTGCCTCGTGCTCCTGCCGCTGGCCCGGCGGGCCTGGCAGCGGGCCGCGCTGGTGGCCTACGCCGTCCTCATGCCCCTGGTGCTGGTCTGGTCGGGGGAGCACTACGTCGTCGACACCCTGCTCGGCGCCGCCTACGCGTGCGCCGTCGTGCTGCTGGCGCCGCCGGTCGGGCGCCTGGCCCGGGCAGGCTCGCAGCGCGCGGCCGCGGCGTTGCGCGTGCCCCTACCGTGGCAGGGGTGAGCGGCACCGTTCCCGACCCGCTGCCCGGCTGGTTGACCGCCGCGGGCCGGATCACCGTGCTCAGCGGCGCGGGCATCTCCACCGACAGCGGCATCCCCGACTACCGGGGCCCGAACGGCGTGTGGACGCGCGACCCGGACGCCGAGAAGCTGGTCACCCTCTCCTACTACGTGGCCGACCCCGACATCCGCCGCCGCGCCTGGCTGATGCGCCGCGACCTGGGCGCCCAGGACGTGCGGCCCAACGCCGGGCACGCCGCGCTCGTCTACCTCGAGCGGCAGGGCAGGCTGCGCGCGCTGGTCACCCAGAACGTCGACGGGCTGCACCAGGCGGCGGGCTCGGACCCCGCGCGGGTGGTGGAGATCCACGGCACCGTGCACGAGGTCGAGTGCCTGGGTTGCCACGCCCGGACGACGATGGCCGAGGCGCTGGACCGGGTGGCGGCGGGGGAGCCCGACCCGGCCTGCCGGGCCTGCGGGGGGATCCTCAAGTCGGCGACGATCAGCTTCGGGCAGCTGCTGGACCCCGACGTCGTCGAGGCCGCCGTGGAGGCCGCCGCCGACTGCGACGTGCTGCTCGCGGTGGGGACGTCCCTCCAGGTCCACCCGGCGGCGGGGCTGGTCGACGTCGCCGTCCGCCACGGGGCCCGCGTGGTGGTGGTCAACGCCGAGCCGACGCCCTACGACGACGTCGCCGACTTGGTCGTCCGCGAGCCGATCGGCACCGCGCTGCCCCGGCTGGTCGCCGGCGGCTGACCGCGTCCTCCCTCACCGCCGGGCGTCCTCCCGCACGGCCCACGGTGCGGGAGGACACCCCGTGATCAGGTCCCCTGATCCCGGCTGGAGCGGCGCCGGGCCGGCCGGGCGCCTCGCCGCTCGTCGCCGTCCCCGCCGAGCGCTAGCGTGACGGGGACCACGTCGACGGCCGGCCCGCGCCGGCCCAGCAGCCCGGGAGCCGGCATGCGCGTACCCCTGACCAGTCGCGACTTCCTCGACCGCGCGGAGCTCGTCTACGGCGACCGCGTCGGCATCGTCGACGAGCCGGCGCAGCCCGCGCCGTCCCTGGGCGAGGTGACCTACCGGGAGGTGGCCCGGCGCGGCCGCGCCCTGCAGGCCGGGCTCGACGCGCTGGGCGTCGGGGAGGGGGAGCGGGTGGCGATCGTCAGCCACAACGCCGCCCGGCTCCTCGAGGTGCTGCTGGCGGTGCCGTCGTCGGGCCGCGTCGCGGTCCCGATCAACTTCCGGCTGCAGCCCGAGGAGGTCGAGTACATCGTCGGCCACTCCGGCGCCCGGGTGCTGCTGGTCGACCCCGAGCTGGAGACCTCGCTCAAGGGCGTGCGCACCGACCACCGGTTCGGCACGGGGGAGGAGTACGAGCAGCTGCTCCGGTTCGACGACGAGGCGCGGCCGTGGTCGGAGCCCGACGAGGACGCCACGGCGACGATCAACTACACGAGCGGGACGACGGCGCGGCCCAAGGGCGTGCAGATGACCCACCGCAACATCTGGGTCAACGCGGTCACCTTCGGCATGCACATGCAGGTCAGCGACCGCGACGTCTACATGCACACGCTGCCGATGTTCCACTGCAACGGCTGGGGCCTGCCCTATGCCATGGCCGGCGTCGGCGCCCGCCAGGTGGTGATCCGCAAGATCGACGGCGCGGAGATCCTGCGCCGCGTCGACCAGCACGGCGTCACGGTGATGGCCGGGGCACCCGCCGTCTGGAACGCCGTCCTGGACGCCGCCGCCGACTGGGAGGGCGAGATCCCCGGGCGCGACCGGGTGCGGATCATCGTCGCCGGTGCGCCGCCGCCGTCCCGGACGATCGCCCGCGTCGAGGCCGAGCTCGGCTGGGAGTTCAACCAGATCTACGGCCTCACCGAGACCGCCCCGCTGCTGACCATCAACCGGCCGCGCGCCGAGTACGACGACCTCGACCCCGAGGAGCGCGCCAAGCGGCTCTCCCGCGCGGGCGTGCCGGCGATCGGCACCCGGATGGCGATCAGCGACAGCGGCGAGGTGCTGGCGCGCAGCAACACCGTGCTCGCCGGCTACTGGGAGAACCCCGACGCCTCGGCCGAGGCCCTCGAGGGCGGCTGGTTCCACACCGGCGACGGCGGATCGCTGGACGAGCACGGCTACCTGACGATCTCCGACCGCAAGAAGGACGTGATCATCACCGGCGGCGAGAACGTCTCCTCGATCGAGGTCGAGGACGTGGTGTTCAGCCACCCGGCGGTCGCGGAGGTCGCGGTCATCGGCATCCCCGACGAGAAGTGGGGCGAGATGGTCACCGCCATCGTCGTCCTGGCCGAGGGGGAGCAGGCCACGGAGGCGGACATCATCGCCCACTGCAAGGCGAGGATCGCCGGGTACAAGGCGCCCAAGCGGGTCGAGTTCCGCGACGAGCTGGCCCGCACCGCCACCGGGAAGATCCAGAAGTTCAAGCTGCGCGAGGACTTCTGGGCCGGCAGCGAGCGCAAGGTCAACTAGCCGGCGTCGTCCCACCTCCCGCCGTCTCACCCGACCTGGGGTCCCACCCGTCGGGGTGAGAGGCGTTCAACGACGTCCCCGTCCGCACCGATCACCAGCACGGTGGCGCCCTGCCCGGGCGCCGGTCGTCGATGTGCTGGAAGAGGTCGGACAACGTGGACAGCGCTATCCGGAGCGGTACGGCGCGCACCCCGGGGGCTCGCACGGTGCTGCGGGTCGCCGGGACGGCGCTCGCCGGCCTCCTCCTGCTCGGGCTCACCCCGGCGGTCGCGGAGGCGGCGCCCCGCCGCCCCAGCGACAGCCAGATCGCCGCCGCCGAGGAGCGCGCCGCTGCCGTCGCCGACCGCATCGGTGCGCTCAGCGGGCAGCTGGCGGACGCGCAGGCCGACGTGGACGCCGCCCGCGCCAGGTCGGCGATCGCGCTGGACGAGTACCAGGCGACGCAGGAGGCCTTCGAGGCGGCGCGGGCGCACGCCGACGCCGCCGCGGGTGCCTCGGCGCAGGCCGCGGCCGAGCTCGGTGTGGCCCGGGACGACGTCGTCGCCTTCGCGCGGCGCAGCTACATGGAGGGCAGCACCTACTCCGGCGCGGCGGCGCTGGTCACGGCCGGCGACCCGGGCCAGCTGATCGAGCGCGCCGCCCTGCTCGAGGCGGCCGGCGCGCACCGGACCGACGTCCTCGTCCGGGTCGCCGAGCTCAAGGTGACCGCCGACCGCGCCGACGCCGTGGCGCAGACCGCGCTGGTGGAGGCCGACGCGCTGCAGGCCGAGGCGACGGCCACGCTGGAGATCGCCCGCACCGCGGAGATCTCGGCCCGCGCCCAGGCGGCCAATCTCGCCACCGAGGAGCAGCAGCTCCAGCAGGAACTGACCGCCGCCCAGGAGGAGCTGCAGGACCTCGTCGGCGAGCGGGAGGCCGCGGAGCTCACGGCGACCGTCGTCGCGGCCCCGGCCCCAGCCCCGACCCCGGCCCCGACCCCGGCCCCGGCCCCGCAACCGGCCCCCGCTCCCGCCCCGGCCCCCGGGGGCGGCGACCGGCCGGTCAGCACCCCCGCGCCCGTCGGCTCCGGCGACGCCTCGGCGGCGCAGCAGGCCATCGACGCCGCCATGGCGCACCTCGGCCTGCCGTACGCCTGGGGCGGCGGCGGGACGCGCGGCCCCGGCCCCGGCCAGGACCCCGACGCGGGCGTCGTCGGCTTCGACTGCAGCGGCCTCACCCAGTACGCCTACGCCCAGGCCGGCATCCGCATCCCCCGGAACAGTCGGGACCAGTACGCCGCGCTGCCCAAGGTGGCCGGTGACGACCTGCGCCCCGGTGACCTGGTCTTCTGGGGCACCGACCCGGGCAACCCGCGCTCCATCACGCACGTCGCCCTGTACCTGGGCGGGAACAAGGTGGTGCAGGCCCCGCAGAGCGGCGACGTGATCAAGGTGTCGGCGATGTGGTGGCGCGGTTACGTTGGCGCCGTGCGCCCGAGCGCCCGCTGAGCGGCGGACCCACCGCCGGACGTGAGGCGTCGGGCAGCCACGGGGGGAGCTGCCCGACGCACCGCACACGCTAGCAGTCCCGGCCTGCCGTGGGCAGGCATATCGCGCTCCTGCGCAGTCGTTCCGCGAGGGGACGCACGGCGGGTCGCGACGGCGCGGCGGCACACGGCTCCGGTGTAGGACACTGGGCCGGGGCCGGCACGGCACGGCCCCGTCGACGGCCTGCCCGAGCCGGGTGGTCGCGGCCCGGCACGACCAGGGAGCCACGTGTCCAGCGCTGCCAGCACACCGACCGAGAGCGCACCCGCCCACCCGCAGGCGCCCGTGCCCCCCTCGGTCGACGCCGCCCGGCTGGAACGGGTGCTCTTCGAGATCAAGCGCGTCATCGTCGGCCAGGACCGCCTGGTCGAGCGGATGCTCGTCGCGCTCCTCGCCCGGGGCCACGTGCTGCTCGAGGGCGTGCCCGGGGTCGCCAAGACCCTCGCCGTCGAGACGCTGGCGACCGTCGTCGGCGGCACCTTCTCCCGGCTGCAGTTCACCCCCGACCTGGTGCCGGCCGACATCATCGGCACCCGCATCTACAAGGCCGGCCAGGACGCCTTCGACACCGAGCTCGGCCCCGTCTTCGCCAACTTCCTGCTCACCGACGAGATCAACCGCGCCCCGGCCAAGGTGCAGTCGGCGCTGCTTGAGGTCATGGCCGAGCGGCAGGTCTCCATCGGCGGCGTGACGCACCCGCTGCCCGACCCGTTCCTCGTGCTGGCGACCCAGAACCCGATCGAGAACGAGGGCGTCTACCCGCTCCCGGAGGCCCAGCGCGACCGCTTCCTCATGAAGGTGCTGGTCGACTACCCGAGCTCCGAGGAGGAGCGCGAGATCATCTACCGGATGGGCTCCCAGCCCCCGGTGGCCGAGACGGTGCTCGGCCCCGACGAGCTCCGCCGGCTGCAGCGGACCGCCTCGCAGGTGTTCGTCCACCACGCCCTCGTCGACTACGTCGTGCGCCTCGTCGTCGCCACCCGGTCGCCGCGCGAGCACGGCATGGAGGACGTCGCGACGTGGGTCTCCTACGGCGCGAGCCCACGGGCCTCGCTCGGGCTGATCGCGGCCGGCCGGGCACTGGCGCTCGTGCGCGGGCGGGACTACGTGCTCCCGCAGGACGTCCTCGACGTCACCGCCGACGTGCTGCGCCACCGGCTGGTGCTCTCCTACGACGCGCTCGCCGACGGCGTGCCGGCCGACCACATCGTCAAGCGGATCGTGCAGACCGTCCCGCTGCCGCAGGTGGCGCCCCGCCAGGGCGCCTCGGGCGGGGGCCCCGGCGTGCCGGGCGGGCCGTCGGTGCCCCAGGGGCAGGCCGGGCCCTTCTTCGGCCCGCCGCAGGGCATGCCGCAGGGCGGGCCGTGGGGGCAGAACGGCCCGCAGCCCCAGGCCGGCCCGCACTACGGCCACGGACCGCAGGGTGCCGGCCGGCCGGCGCCGGGCGAGCACGGCGCGCACGGCAGCCCCAACGGCGCACCCGGGTCGCAGCGGACGTGATCGGCCGCCGTCGCCGGGCGGAGCCGCCGCCGGCCGCGCCCGAGCACAAGGGGCTGCTGCTGCACCCGGCGACGCCGGGCTCGGGTACCGGCCCGGGAGGTGAGGACGGGGCGCCGCCGCGCTTCACCGACGGGCCGGCCGACGTGCTGCTCCGCCGCCTCGAGCTCACCGTGCGTCGCCGGCTGGACGGCCTGCTGCAGGGCGACCACCTCGGCCTCGTCCCCGGCTCGGGCAGCGAGGCGGGCGACTCGCGCACCTACCACCCCGGCGACGACGTCCGCCGCATGGACTGGCCGGTCACCGCCCGCACCCAGGTGGCGCACGTCCGGGAGACGATCGCCGACCGCGAGCTGGAGACGTGGGCGGTGGTCGACCTCTCGGCGAGCCTGGACTTCGGCACCGCGAACTGCCAGAAGCGCGACCTCGCGATCGCCGGGCTGGCGGCGGTCGGGCACCTCACCGTGCACGGCGGCAACCGGCTGGGCGCCGTCGTCACCACGGGGGAGCGGGTCGACCGGTACCCGGCGCTGCCCGGGCGGCTCGGGGCCGAGCGGCTGCTCCGCTCGGTGGTGGCGACGCCGCGGGCCGGCACCGGCCGCCGGGGCGACCTCGCCGCCGCCCTGGAGACCCTGCGCCGCCCCCCGCGCCGGCGCGGCCTGGTCGTGGTGATCTCCGACTTCCTGGGCGACGACGACTGGGAGCGGCCGCTGCGCGGCCTGGGCGCCCGGCACGATCTGCTGGCGGTCGAGGTCGTCGACCCCCGCGAGCTGGAGCTGCCCGACGTCGGCCTGCTCACCGTCGTCGACCCCGAGACCGGCCAGACGCTCGAGGTACCGACCGGCGACGCCGAGTTCCGTGCCCGGTACGCCGAGGGCGCCGCCGCCCAGCGCGCGCGGGTGGCCGCGGCGCTGCGCCGGGCCGGGGCCGGCCACCTGCAACTGCGGACCGACCGTGACTGGCTCATGGACGTCGTCCGCTTCGTCGCCGAACGCCGGCGTGCCGGCAGCGGAGGGGCCTCCCGATGACGTTCCAGTCCCCGTGGTGGCTGCTGGCCCTGCTGGTGGTCGCCCTGCTGGTGGCCGTCTACGTGGTGCTGCAGCTGCGGCGGAAGGCCTACGCCGCCCGGTTCACGAACGTGGCGCTGCTCGGCTCGCTGGTGCCCAAGCGGCCCGGCTGGAAGCGGCACCTGGCGTTCGGGCTGGTCGCGCTCGGCCTGGCCACGCTCGTGGTGTCGCTCGCCGTGCCCAGCACCGAGGTGCGGGTGCCGCGGGAGCGGGCGACCGTCGTCATGGCCGTCGACGTCTCCCTCTCCATGGAGGCCGAGGACGTCGAGCCGACCCGGTTCCAGGCGATGCAGCGGGCGGCGACCGAGTTCGTCGACGTGCTGCCCGAGCGGATCAACCTGGGCCTGGTGACCTTCGCCGGCACGGCCACCACGGTGGTGCCGCCGACCACCGACCGCGCGCAGGTGGCGGTCGCCATCGAGAACCTGGACCTCGCGGAGGCGACGGCGATCGGCGAGGCGGTCTTCACCTCGCTGGCCGCGATCGAGAACTTCCAGGCCTCGCTGGAGAGCAGCGGCCAGGAGCCGCCGCCGGCCCGGATCGTGCTGCTGTCGGACGGCACCAATACCGTCGGCCGGGACGACACGCAGGCCATCGAGGCCGCGCGCGCCGCCGGGGTCCCGGTCTCCACGATCGCGTTCGGCACCGACTACGGCACCCTCGACATCGACGGCGAGCGGGTGCCGGTGCCGGTGGACCGCGCGGCGCTCGAGGAGATCGCCGACCAGACCGGCGGCAGCTACAGCGAGGCCGCCAGCGCCGCGGAGCTGGAGCAGGTGTACGCCGACCTGGGCAGCCAGATCGGTTACACCACCGAGCCGAAGGACATCAGCCCGTGGTTCGTGCGGGCCGGCGTCCTGGTGGTGCTGATCGGCGCCGTCCTCAGCCTCTTCTGGACCAACCGCCTCATCTGAGAACGGACCCCGCCGCCCCCACCGCTCGCGGCAGGCCCCTGCGGCGGGGCCGTTCCAGCCGGTTACCGGGCGGGGTCGAGGACGAGCTTGCCGGTGGTGCGGCGGGCGAGCAGGTCCTGGTGGGCGTCGGCGACGGCGGAGAGCGGGTAGCGGCCGCCGACGACGGGCTTCAGCTCACCGGCGTCGACCATGGCCAGCAGGTCGGTCATCGCGTCGTCCATCATCTGCGGGCGGGCCATGCAGTGCGCCAGCCAGAAGCCGATGACCGCGCGGCTCTTCTGCATCAGGATGCCGGGCGGGACGGCGTGGGTCTGCTGCCGCGCGGCCATGCCGTAGGTGACCAGCCGGCCGAACGGCGCGAGCGCCGACAGCGAGCCGCTGAACACGTTGCCGCCGGTCATCTCCAGCACGATGTCGACCGGCTTGCCGCCGTTGGCCTCGCGGAGGGCGCCGGTGAAGGCCTTCGGGTCGTCGTCGGCGAGCGCCGGGTCGACGGTCGCGTGCGCGCCGAGCTCCTCGGCGAGCTGCCGCTTCTCCGGGCTGGAGGCGGTGGCGATCACCCGGCCGGCGCCCCAGCGGCGGGCCAGCTGGACGGCGAGCGAGCCGACCCCACCGGCGCCGGCGATGACGACGACGGCTTCGCCCTCGGCGAGGTGCGCGCTGGTGCGCAGCAGGTGCCAGGCGGTCGAGCCCTGGAGGACGACGGCGAGGGCCTGCTCGTCGCTCACGCCGTCGGGCACGGCCCAGGTGAGGAAGTCGTGGGCCACGACCTTCTCGGCGTAGCCGCCGCCGTCGAGCAGGCCGACGACCCGCTGCCCGCCGCCGACAGGGGTGCCGACGAACTCCGCACCCGGGATCAGCGGCAGCTTCTGCTCGGCGAGGTAGCTGTTCTCGATCTGGTGGGTGTCGGCAAAGTTGACTCCTGCCGAGCTCACCTCGTAGAGCTGCTGACCGGGCCCCGGGACGGGATCGGGCAGGTCGACGATGTCCATGACCTCGGGGCCGCCGAAGCGGGTGATCTGCACAGCACGCATGCCGTGACCCTAGGTCTTCGGGGTCGCGGCGCCCTCGGGGCAGTGGCATGCCGCTCCGCAGGCAGTCAGCCAAGGTTGAGAACCGTCGTACCCATGGCAGAGGCTGCTCCCATGCGCGGGAGGCGACCAGGTTCGAACCCGGGCCCCGCCCTGCGCATGACTCTCGCCTTCGGTCCTAATGACGAGCGGGTCGATATCCGCAAGCCGGAGGCCTACGAACGTTGGCACAGCCGGGGTGGACTCCGCTGCGTCGGTTGTGGCGAGCCGGTTCATCCCTTCTTGCGAGGTGAACGGGTGTGGCTGCGCCACAACGCCGTTGACGCCGAGCAGCGGCACGGGGCCACCGGTGCAGCAGGGCGGGAGAGTGAGGAGCACGTCGCCCTGACTTGGTGGATCCATGACTGTCTTGAGGCGCAGAGCCTCTCGCCCAAGTACGACCGGACCGTCGGTGAGCTGCGCCCGGATGTCTACGTGGAGATTCAAGGGCGGAAGCTCGCCTACGAGGTGCAACTGTCGCCCATCCCCCTTGAGACGGCACATCGTCGCACTGAGTCGCTGCAGCACCAGGGATATGAGGTCCTCTGGGTGACGCGAAACGTCAACTGGGTGGACCGGCTTCCGTCCGTGGGACTACGCGCGGAGACGGAGAAGCCCGATCACTACGCGACCACTGAAGTGCATGGCGTCTACTACTCCGTGATGGAGGGCTATCTGTCCTTGGACCGCAGGACCCGGAGATTGCAGCCAGGGTTGCGGCGCCCTGCGCTGGCGACCTTCTTAAGAGACCACCTGGCGAAGACGGTGGACTGGGGCCCGGTGCAACAGACTGCTGACGGCGTACAGAACGGCTGGGCATCGATGACCGACTGGAAGCAGCACACAGAATGGCAGGCTCGCCGAATAGCCGAGCTCGAGGCGAGGCTGGACGAGGGCGCCGGCGTGCGGTCTGACTTGCGGCGTCGGCTAGGGGCGCTTGACGCAACCGCGCGCCGCTGGCAGCGCGACCTCGTCGAAGCGCAGGCGGCGCTCGATCAGCGGACCAGTGAGCTGGATCATGAGCGAGCACGAGTCGCTGAAGCGGAGCAGCGTTTCCTCGCAGCAAGTCGAACGGCGTCACAGTGGCGGCATAGGTACGAGGCCCTGCAGAAGGAGCTCATGAGCACGGCCTACCGACGTTGGAGGTTCAGGGCCTCGCTGAAGTCATCCCAGTGACTCCGCAATCGGCCGCCGTGGAATCCCTGGGCGATCAGGTGCCTGAGCCTTCTCGAACGGACGAGCCGGTCGAGCGCATGCCCGACCGGCTCGTTCTCCGCGTGGCGTTCGACTGGAGCGACTCCTTAGGGCGCGCCGAGGCCGTAGGTGAAGGAGCCGCTCGACCAGTTCATGGTGGCGTTGTATTTGTACCCACTCATCGTTCCGTCGCCGTTGTCCACGTTGGCGACAAAGCACGCGAAAACGGTCGTCTGCTCCGTGAGGTCGTCCGTCGAACCGCCGCCAACCGGAGAGCAACTCACGTCAATTATCGGACCGTCGATGATGTCGTCAGCCGCATGGCCCTCGGCCATCGCCTTGACGCTCGCCTCGATCTCTGTGACCGACGCGCGCCTCGCGCTGCGCTCCCCCTCGTCCCTTCTTTCCTGAGCAGCCGCAGCAGCGGCGTCCTCGCGCTCTTGTTGTTCGCGTTCTTCGGCCGCGGCCTTCTCCTCAGCGGCTGCGGCTTCTGCTGCGGCCACCCGTGCATCATTGGCCGACTTCCAGGCGATACCGCCGCCGATAACGCCAAGGAGAACCGCCACCGCTCCGGCGATCGCAAGCCACTTGCCGACCCGCCGCTTCTTCGGCGCCATACTGGCTTCCGGGGTGGCCATGCCGGTTTCGGCAGGGGCGGTGGGTGGAGGTAGTGCCAGCCACTGCTCACCGTCCCAGTACCGCTGTTCGCCGGTCGGGGTGGGATACCAGCCCGCGCCCGGAGCCATCCCGGGCATACGGTCGTTGCTCGCATAGCCGATGGTGGCTTCGGGCGTGCCGGTCTCCGGCGCGCCGTCAGGAGGCGTTGTGCTCATGCGAGCACATTCGCACAGGCACTGAAGATTGAGCAGAGTGCCACCCCGTAAGTGGGGCTGTAGGACTTGCCGAACAATGAAGCGTGAACGGTTGCTAATTCCGGAGCGATGTCGCAGCTGCCCGTCACGGCGTCTGCTGTGGGGAGGGGGCGGACTCATCGACCTGAGCCCGGCCTCCGTCAGGCTTAGAGAGAAGCTGGCCCGACGTGGTGGGTGTCGGCAAAGTTAACTCCTGAGGAGCTGACCTCGTAGAGTTGCTGGCCGGGCCCCGGGGCGGGGCGGGCAGGTCGACGACGTCGAGAACTTCGGGACCGCCGAAGCGGGTGATCTGCACGGCTCGCATGCCGCGACACTAGGTCCTCGATCGCTGCTGGCTTCGCCCCGCGGTGTAGGCCACCTGTCGAGAACGGTCATCAACCGGATCTGACACTGGCGCTCCCCGCGGTGGAGGACCGCGGCGCCCGCCGTGTCTTTCCGGCCGGCGACTTACCACTGGGGCAGGACCCGCTTGCACGCCTAGCTCCTGCTGAGATCGGACCACTAGCCAGGCTTGTCGAATACGCCCTGGATGAACACCGTGCGCCCGGCGTCGGTGTTGCGCCCGGAGTTACTCATCTTGACGGCTGCCTGTTCTCCCAGCACGAGATGCATTCCAAGCGGAGGAGGGGGGGCGCTGGAGCCGCTCGCAGCCGACGCTTGCGCGTTCGCCTGCTGTGCCTTGCGCGCCGCCACGATGTCGGCGGTAATGTCGCGCCAGGTGCGCTCCAGGAGACCTGCACCGCGGATCAACCCTCGGAGGGATTCCGCGTCGGCCAGATGGCTCTGGTTGGCGCGGCTCGCCCATGGGACCGGAAGCTCGATCGGCTCGCCGTTCCCCGCGCAGATTTCCTGGCAGACGAACAGCCCGCCCGGCCTGAGTACCCGGGCGATTCCGGAATACAGGCGGCGCTTGTCCCGGATGTTCATCTGCATTTGTATCGTCCACACCACGTCGAAGCTGGACGCGGCGAACGGAAGCTCCAGGGCATCACCCGCCTGAAAGCGGGTGCGATCGGACAACCGCGTCATCCGAGAAAGGGCGTTGGCCACCCCGCAGAATTCAGGCGAGAGATCGATGCCTGTCACGTCGCAACCCAAAGTTGCGGCGAGGTAACGCGCCGGGCCGCCCAACCCGCTGCCCACGTCGAGCACTCGCGATCCTGGCGGAATCTTTGCAAGCTCCACCAATGCGCGCGTGGCCGAACGTCCCGCGGAGTGAAACTCGTCGGCCGGCGCGAGATCTTCGTGCGTGACCGAGTCCAGGTCCTTGCCGAGAGCTTGCAACCCCGCCACGATTGGCGGCAGAAGTCCGCCCGGCTCGTAGTGACGAAGCATTTCCTCGTGCGACTCGCCCATGGACGCAAATCCTCCGCGGATTTCGGGGAGCCGTCAACGCCGGGGTCCATGAACATGCGGCCGCGCTCCTGCAGCTTCCATAGCGCGTAGGCAACCGCTTCCCCGTCCTCGGCGGAGACAAGCACAGCGGAATGCCCATCCGGATGCCGCCAGCGGCTGCGCCCGGCCCCTAGAAGCGCACGTCGGCAGGTTGGCCGGCTGTCGCGGCCGCCACCTCCGGGTGTTGTCGGTGGCTCATGGCATCGTCCTCAGCTAGTGCTGAACGACCGAGCGGGGGACACGCGTTGAACCTGGACTGGCTTCCGGCCTTCACGGTATGGACGCCGGACGATTGGTCGGCTTTCGGGACAAATGTGACCGCCTTTATCGCGGTCGCCGCTGGCCTGGTGGCATGGCGACAACTCCGCGAAGCGCGCAAGCTTCGAGAGGAGCAAGCTCAGCCATACGTGGTCTGCTACGCCGAAAAGACCCCCGGCCACGATCAGTCTGTTGACATCGTTATTAGAAACTTCGGAACGACGGTGGCTCGTGACGTCGAGTTGACAGTGCAGCCGTCGTTGATGCGAAGCGGTCACGCTGGACGCGAGCCCGAGCAGGTTCATCTGCCTGCGCAGATCCCAGCTTTGGTGCCCGGGCAGGAGTGGCGGACCTGGTGGGACCTCGGCACTGCGCGCGTTGACTTCCCCGACCTGCCCGACCTGCCCGACCGTCATGACGTTCTGGTGACCTATCAGGACAGTAAGGGCAAGCCACTGCCGAGCACGCCGTCGGTTCTTGACTGGCGCGACTTCTCCACCCGCGAATGGCTCGTGACCAAGGGAGTGCATGAGATCGCCACCGCTTTGCAGGAGATTCGCCGAACGGTGAAGAGCTTCCAAAACAGCGGACGTGGCGGGATGGCTGTGTTCGTGCGAGATGGAGATGCCGCCGATCAGCGGCAGCGGGAGGCAAGGGCGACAGCCAAGGCGAAGCATGAGGAGTTGACGCGGCAATTGCTGCCCGGCCAGGAGTCCAGCCGGGCTCCCGGGCAGTCGTCCGAGGCGGAAGCTGTCGATCCTGAGCCCGACGTGCCGTCTTAATCTAGCTAGCGTTCGCCCGGCTACCAGGCTCGGCTGTGCCCTTCGGGAATGGGCTTCTTCAGCCAGTACTCATCCTCCCGAACGGCAGTCACCTCCCAGCCCTAAAGCCCGAGTTCGTCGAGCAGCGCCAAGACGTTCCGTAGTCCGCTGTCCAACAAGTTCGTCTGCAAGCCGGTCACTGAGGGCGTCAGCACCAACTGACTGCCTTCGACGTTGACCACGACGTTTGTCCACCTGTCCATGCTCCGGACGGTAAGTGGACACAGGGGTGTTCACGGAAGTGGACAGCCAGCGACACGCCGCAAACAGCTGCTCAGGCGCAGGCGTGACAGGACCTTTGCGCGGCCCCAGGCGGTGGCGGCCACCGGTCAGGCCTCAGCTGTTCGCTGCCGGCCTGCCTGCTATCAACACTCGGCTATCGCACCGAACTATGGCTGCCCCGAGCATGGGAAGGGGCGAGACGGTAAGCACACCGTTCACCTCCGCTCGACGCGGGCTGTCAACCGCGGACAAGACGCAAGGGCGTGAGAGTTAACGCTCGCGTCGGTGGTGGGTGTCGGCGTAGTTCACGCCGGCGGTGGAGACGTCGTGCAGGGTCTGGCCCGCACCCGCCTCCGGCTCGGGGACGTCGACGACGGTCAGGACCTCGGGGCCACCGAACTCGGTGATCTGGACTGCGCGCATGGGGGCGAGGCTATGGCCTGCTCACCCCCGGACGTCGTTCCGGCCGGTCCCGTTGGTGTGCTCGGCCGCGGCGCGGTGGTCAGCTGCCGGTGAGCCGCTGCAGCCGGGTGGTCAGCGCGGACCGCCGGTCGGCGTTGCCGTGCAGGTCCACGTACCGCTGCCCGAAGCTGGCCAGCAGCGTGTCGTCCAGCCGGCGCACGGCACCCGGGGGATAGCGGTAGTCCATCCGGGCGGTGATGCCGCTGTCGTCGACACCGCGGAGTACCTCACCCAGCTCCACCAGGCTGGTCACGCCCAGTTCGAGCAGCAGACCGGAGATCCAGGTGTAGTGGTCCGGGCGCGACCAGCCGGCGTCGGCGTACTGCCCGGCCAGGAAAGCAGCCAGTTCCCGGGGCGCGATCCGAGGGTCGTCGGGGTCGATGTCGTCGGCCTCGTCGCTGGGAACCGGTGCCCGGAGGCGTTCGCGGATCGCGGTGAACTGCTGATCGGCCAGCTCCAGCAACCCGGCGGCCAGGGTGAACCGGCGGTCGAACTCGGGAGCGTGCTCGTCCGGCACCGTGCCCTTGTAGCGGATGTCGTGCTCGAACTCGGCCCACGCGTGCTGCAGGACCGTGCGCACCTGCACCTGCACCACGCGCCCCACCAGCTCTGGCAGCTCGTCCGCCCGGCTCGGGTCCACGCCGATCAGCAGGTGCCGGCTGGAGTAGCCGAACCGGCCCTGCTGCGCGGTCCGCCGACCCATGTCGAGGTCGTCGATTACCTGCACCTGCGCGGCCAGCAGCTCGGCGACCGCCTCCACGTCGCTCTGCACGTAGGTGATCACCCGCACGCCGATCTGGTCGGTGATCTCCCGTGCCGGGTCCGGGTAGGCAGGCACCCCGTCGACCGTGCGGGCCGCCTTCTCCGCGAACGAGGCGATGCTCTTGGTCCGCCCGGTCACCGACAGGTAGTTGATCCCGGCGTCGTCGAGCACCCCGGTGACGAGCGCGAGCGCCTGCGCGCCGGCGACCAGGGTCTCGGGCCGGCCGTCGGCGTACGCCTGGATGGCCTGCTGCACCGGGTCGGGCGGGGGTGCGGCGACCCGGGGGCCGGGCTGCAAGTCCGGCGGCAGGGTCGGGGTCACGATGGCGCCGCCGGCCGCGTCGCCGTAGGTGGTCACCTCGTCCGGGCGCCGGACGGCGATCCATCCCACGTAGGCGCACACCACGGCGTCGACCTGGTCCTCCGCCACCCGCAGCTCGCTCTTGCGGGTGGCGGCCTGCACCTGCTGGCGCAGCGCGGCGAACGGTGCACCGAGGTCGAGCTCGACCACCGCGCCCAGCAGGTCGATGAGCAGCAGCAGCTCCGCACGCATCTGCTCGAGCGCCCGGCCCGGCTTGTTCTTGTACTTCAGCGTGCGGCCCAGCCGGAACAGCGCCACCGTCGCCGCGTGCGGGTACACCTCGATCGCCCGGCGGTCGCGGCCCGAGCGGGGGTCCAGGTCCAGCCGCAGGCGCCGGCCGATCCGCCCGCCGCGGGTGTCACCATCGGTGAACTCGGGTCTGCGGGTGTTCGTCGGGTGCGCCCCGGCCTGGAACCTTGCGAAATCGGCGTTGAGCGCCCGCTCGGCGGCGCGGTTCCCGGTGGCGTTGGTGACCACCAGCGGGGCGTCGATCGCCACAATGCACGGGCCGGCGGTGAACGGGGCCAGCGCGGTCTCGATCTCCTCGTCGGTGCGCACCGCGCTGACGTGCACCAGCCGGCCGGCGTCGTCCAGCACGGCGAGGCCGGTGGGTTGCTTGAGCCCCCAGGCGAGGTCGATCCCGATGTGGTGCACGAGGTCAGCATGCCCGGCCCCGCAGCTGGTCGGGGCTCGTCCCGTGAGACCTGCCTGGCGTGTGCGAGTCACGATCTGCCCGAGATCCCTCGGCTGAGCGCCGTTCCACTGGCCGGCTGTTCACCGGGTGGACGAACCGCGGGGACATGGACCAGTTGCGCGTAAGCGTGACGACACGGAGTCGCCGCATGCGCGGCTCCCCGAGACGCCCGCCCGCAGGCCGTGAGGTCAGTTGCGAGACAGCCGGTGGGTGTCGGCATAATTCACGCCAGCGGTGGAGACGTCGTAGACCTTCTGGCCGGGGCCGGCCTCCGGCTCGGGGACGTCGAAGACGTCGAGGACCTCGGGACCGCCGAAGCGGGTGATCTGCACGGCACGCATGAGCAGCAGGCCAGGGCCTCGCCAACGTCGCGCGGGTCGCAGTTCTGACGAGTACGGCCGCGCGGTCAGCCGAGCCGAGGACAACCGACCCGTCTCCGTGAGCCCGCCGCCCCTCGCTCAGGTGACCGGCCGGACACCTGGTCGCCAACGCTCATGGGGTCGCGGTGATGCGCCGAACGGGAACCCGGGTGGGCCGGGCTCCCGACAGCTCGTCGCCCCCGTCCTTCGCGCGCTGGACGTCCCCATGGGACGCGGGCGCCGCCGGAAGTGAGGGGAACCGCGCCTTGGTGTCATTCAGGCGGTATGTGGGCGTGACGCCCTCCTCGCCGTGTGGGAGGTCGAGGTCCGCACGTCGTTGGTCGTCGCCGGGATCGTGGTGCTCCTGGCAGGTCTCCCTTTGTGGGCGCTGCTGAGGGCGCGATCAGCGGCTTTCCCCTCACCGCCGCGGCGCGGGCCCTCGACGTGCTCACCTCGACGACCGGCATCGTCGTTGGCGTCGCCGGAGTTCAGCACCACGGGCATCGGGCGCAGGTCCCGCTGAGCGCGCTCGACCCGTCCACCTTCACCGTGCCGTTCGCCGTGGCGTCGGCCGCCGCAGCTGGGATGGTCGGGGTCTGGGCGGTGGCGTCACATGCCCGCCCGCTTGCCGTCGGAGCGGCCACGGTGGCCGGCGCGCTGGCGTGGACGACGTCGTCCACGGCTGCCGCGTTGAGTGCCGGCCCAGCAGTGGCGAGTGCGACGGCGGCCGTGGTCGTCGGGTCCTGCGGTGAGGCGCTGTCCGATCGGCTGCGGATCCCGCCCCTGCTCGTCGCGGTCTGCGGCATCGTCCCGTTGCTCCCCGGGCTCGCCATCTACCGGGGCCTCTTCGCGGTCGTCGTGGGGGCCGCGACGATCGGGCTGGCCTCGCCGCCTGCGTCGTGCTGGGCAGGTACGTCGGCCGGCCGCTGGGCGGCAGAGCCGGGGCTCGTCTCCCTGGATCGAGGATCTGGGGTGAGGCGGCCCGACCGCCGGGGCCCTAGCATCGAGCGCACCGCCTGCTCCGACCGTGGAGGAATCAGTGCTGGATGACGCCGACTTCGCCTATGTCAGTGCGACGGAGCTCGCCCGGCGCGTCCGGGACCGAGAGGTGTCACCGACGGAGCTCGTCGATGCCTGCGCCGCCCGGATCGAGGAGCGCAACCCCAGCCTGAATGCCTTCGTCTTCACCGACGTCGACGGCGCCCGGGGGGCCGCCCGGGAGGCGGAGAGGGCGCTCGCCGACGGCTCGGAGATCGGCCCGCTGCACGGCGTACCCACCGCGATCAAGGACCTGTTCGACTTCAAGCCCGGCTGGCCGGCCACCTTCGGCGGCGTCCGCGCGCTGGCCGACTTCTCCCTCGACGCCTACTGCATCTTCGCAGAGCGCGTCGAGAGGGCCGGCGCAATCATCGTCGGCAAGACCAACTCGCCGGTCATGGGCTTCCGGGGCACCTGCGACAACCCGTTGTTCGGGGCGACCGCCAACCCCTTCGACACCTCCCGGAACCCCGGGGGGTCCTCCGGTGGCAGCGCCGCAGCCGTGGCCGACGGGCTCGTGCCGTTCGCCGAGGGAACGGACGGTGGCGGATCGATCCGGATCCCCGCCGCCTGGTGCGGGCTGTACGGGTACAAGGCGTCGTTCGGGCGAGTTCCCTCGGTCGTCCGGCCGAACGCGTTCGGCAGCACGATGCCCTTCCTCTTCGAGGGACCCCTGACGCGCACCGTCGAGGACGCCGCCTTGGTGCTCGACGTGCTGTCGGGCTACCACCCGGGCGACGTGTTCAGCATCGACGGCCAACCGCACGAGTTCACCCGCGATGTGCGCCGGGACATCTCCGGCATGCGGATCGCCTATACCCCTGACTTCGGGGTCTTTCCCGTCGACCGACGTATCCGCGAGACGGTCGGCCAGGCGGTTCAGGCCTTCCGTGACGCCGGGGCCGTCGTGGAGGAGATCGACCTGACGCTGCCCTATGGCCAGCGCGAGCTCAGCGACCTGTGGTGCCGGCAGATCATGCTGGTCAACGTGGGCGCCTTCGAGAACATGAAGAAGAACGGTCTGGACCTGCTCGGCGAGCACCGCGACGACTTCCCTGACGGTTACCTGCGCTGGGCCGACCACGTGTACGGGATGACGATCAGCGAGCTCGACCAGGACTACGTGATGCGCTCCGCGGTCTACGACACCGTCCAGGCGGTGTACGCCGACTTCGACCTGCTGGTCACCCCCACCCTCAGCGCCATGCCGGTCCTCAACTCCGAGGTTCCAGGCACGACTGTTGGGCCGAGCGAGGTCGAAGGTGTCGAGGTCGACCCCTACATCGGCTGGTGCCCGACGTACCTGACCAACTTCACCGGTCACCCGGCCGCATCGATCCCGGCCGGACTGGTCGACGGGCTGCCCGTGGGCATGCAGATCCAGGGACGTCGATACGCCGACAGCGACGTGCTCGCCGCCAGCGGCACCTTCGAGTCGCTGCGTCCCTGGGCCGACAGCTACCACGCACCGCGCGATCGCGCCCTGGGACCCTCGGCCTGACCTCCACGTCCGTCTCCGGCTCCACGCTCGGCCCATTCACTGGACTTGAGCGATGCGGTTGGTGGGTCGGGGGGCAGGAAGCCGGCAATGCGAGGATCGTCGCTCCGGGCCCGGGTTCGTGGGGGATCTCCGGTCCGGTCCGCAGGGACGGTTCTGTGCGTGGCATCCGGCCGGACTGCCGTGTCGCGTGGATTGGTGTACCTCGTCCGTGTGCTGGCCTGCGTGTTGCTGACCATGCCGTCTGCAGGGCGGGCCGGTCGATCACCTCGTTCCCGTCGGTGCGCCTGGTGTTCCGCACTCCAGCAGTGAGGTCAGTTGCAGAACAGTCGGTGGTGGGTGTCGGCGAAGTTGACTCGCGCGGAGCTGACTTCGTGGAGCTTCTGGCCTTCGCCAGGCGTCGGGTCGGGGAGGTCGACGATGTCCATGACCTCGGGGCCGCCGAAGCGGGTGATCTGCACGGCACGCACGTGCAGGAGGCTAGGTGCTGCGCATGCGTGTACTGGCGTCGGGCTTCAGGTCCGACCCGAGGGTGGGTTCTCGCGTCACGCCCCCATCGGCTGTTGGGGCTCGAGGCGCGACGCGGTGATGCTGGACAGGCCGTCCCGGCAAGAACCGCCCGGTCAGCCGTAGACGTCGGCGCGGTGCGAGATGCGCACGACTCTGACGAGTACCTCGTCGTCGTGGATGGAGTAGATCACGCGGTACTGGCCTCTCCGTGCGGACCAGTAGCCCTCGAGTTCGAAGCGCAGCGGCTTGCCGACGCGGTACGGGTCCGCAGCGAGTGGCCCGTACAGGAAGTCGACGACCGCCACGGCCACCGGCTCGGGCAGGTCTCGCTCGATCGCCCGCTTGGCCGCTGCCGAGAGGACGACGGTGTAGGTGTCCGGGACTGTCACCGGCGGCGGGCGGCGAGGGCCGCGCGCACGTCCGCTTCGTCGTAGACCTTGCCCGCGGCCATCTCCTGCTCGGCCCGCCTGATCTCCGTGCCGGCTCGGGGATCGGAAAGGATCTCCAGGGTCTCCATCAGGGACTCGTAGTCCTCGACGGCGAGGATGATGGCGACCGGGCTGCCGTTCTTCGTGACGGTGACGCGCTCGTGCGTGCCGGCGACCTCGTCGATCACCTGACTGAAGTGCGCCTTGACCGCCGCCAGAGACTGAATCGACATGACCCTAATTCTGGTCAATCAGCCAGTCCTGGTCAAGCAGTTCGGCGGGAGACCTCCAGGCGACTCTGCGCGGGTGGAAGCTCGAAGTCGGTGGATCGACGACCGTCGTGATCCAGTCACCGGCCGCTACGTGGAAGCTCCACGTTCCCCAACAGTCTTCGCCCACTGCCGTCTGCAGTGCGCCGGCCCACGCCGTGTCGTCCGGTCCGATCGAGGACGTCCCCGGGCGAGAGAGTGCGATGGCGGTGTGGGCTTGGGCGTACAGGGGACTTTCGGTGACGATCATGTGGCGCAGCTGGCGGACGAGCCCGAGCACGGCCGGCGGGCCGAAGGTCTCGTCCATCACTGACGCATCAAGACGTCGTCCACAGCCCGCAGCTTCGGTCGGACGCCGGCGTCACAGGTGACCCGAGATGACGAGCGCTCCACAGGGCCCGCCGTTGTCACACGATCGTCTGCTGAGGATTCCGTCAGTGGTGAACCCCGGGGCCGCCGAAGCGGGTGATCTGCACGGCACGCATGCAGGGAGGCCAGGGCGTGGCTCGTCGGCCACCGGAGGCGGGATGACGCACGAGAAGTGGGCGGTCCGCTCCCGACGTGGTTGACCGGCCAGTCATGGGGTTCGAGACTGGTCACCTCCTGTGGAGGGAGCCGGAGATGTCATGGAACGTCAAAGGCAGCTACGCCGAGACGTGCTCGTGCGAGCTGATGTGCCCCTGCAACCTCTCCTTCGACCACGGCGCGACCTACGACTACTGCCGCGCGACCCTGGCTTTCGACATCCGCGAGGGCGAGGTCGAGGGCACCGATGTCCGGGGCCGTCGTGTCGTGGCGATCATCGACACCCCGAAGGTCATGACCGACGGTGGCTGGCGTCTCGGCGTGTTCGTCGACGACCAGGCCGACGACGACCAGTTCGACAAGTTGGTCAAGGTCTTCGGCGGGCAGCTCGGCGGCCCGATGGCCGCGCTGGCTCCTCTCGTCGGCGAGATCGTGGGTGTCGAGCGGGCGGAGATCGAGATCGGCCACGAGGGGCTGCTGCACCGCGTCCGGGTCGGCGACGTGATCGAGTTCCAGGTCGAGGACATCGTGCCGTTCGGCAAGGAGGACGGGCAGCCGGTCCGGTTCGACGGGATGTTCCATCCGGCCGGGGCGAACCTGACCATGGCCGAGGCGCGGAGTTCGCGGATCGACGCCTTCGGGATCCGGTACGAGGGCAAGACCGGCCTGTCGACCTCCGACTTCTCCTGGGCCGCCTGACCGCCATGGGCGCGCCCACCCGGGAACGGCTCACCGCTGGCGGGGGGATGGGGCCGGCCTTCGCCGCCGTGCGCGTGCGGCTCGTCCTGGTCGCCGCGCTTCTCATCCTGGCCGGCGCAGGGTGGTGGTGGACCGCCGACCAGATGCGGGGCATGGACGAGGGGCCCTGGACCGGCCTGGGAACGCTCGGGTGGTTCGTGGGGGTCTGGGTCCTGATGATGGCGGCGATGATGTTCCCGTCGGTCGCACCGACGATCGCCCTGTACTCGCGCATGACCAGGCAGCGGTCTCCACTCCGACCGCTGCTCTTCGCCGGGGGCTATCTGGCCACGTGGGCCGGCGCCGGACTGTTCGCCTTCGCGCTCGCCGGGGTCCTCGGCCGGGTGCCGGGTGACCTTTTCGGCTGGGACCGGGCGGGCCGATGGATCGCGGGTGGCACGCTGGTCGTCGCGGCGGTGTACGAGCTGACCCCGTTGAAGGACGTCTGTCTCGGCAAGTGCCGCAGCCCGCTCGGGTTTCTGCTCGGCTCGTGGCGGGACGGTCGCCGGGGTGCGTTCCTGATGGGCGCGAAGAACGGTGCCTGGTGCGTCGGCTGTTGCTGGGCACTCATGGCCTCGCTGTTCGCCCTGGGCGTCATGAGCATCATCTGGATGGCGTTCGTCGCCGGGTTGATCGCGGTCGAGAAGACCCTGCCGTGGCGCAGGGTCGCGACGTACGGGACAGCGGCGGTGCTGCTCACGCTCGGCCTGCTGCTGTTCGTCGCCCCGGAAGCCATCCCGGCCCTCACGGTCCCCGGGGCGGGGGAGATGGACACGATGAGTCCGATGAACTCCTGAAGGGGCGGAAGGCCAGTGGCCGACTCCCACGACTGGGCGTGGTGGGTGTCGGCGAAGGTGCTGCCGGCGGCGGAGACGTCGTAGAGGTGCTGACCTGCCGGCCGCAGGCTCGGGGACGTCGAGACCTCGGGCACGCGAAGCGGGTGATCTGGACTGGGTTCATGGGCGACGCTGGAGGATCACCCGAGGACGTCGGGATACCGTCGATCCCAGCGACGGGGCCACCGCGGCGTCCTGGTGGCGCCGTCCTGAGTCGAGCTCCAGCCTGTCCGGGCCGCGGCAGCGAAAGAAGAGTCGGCGTCGTCGCACGTTCGCAGTACGGGCCGGGCTGACCGTTCATCGCGGGGCCATCCGGAAGACCGGCCAGCCGATCTCGGTGCGCCAGGCAGCCGGGTCGGCGGTGTCTCGTGGGCCGACCAGATACGTCTCCCGTACGGGCCCGGCGACGGCCAGCGTGTTGTTCACCACCCAGGTGCCGAGTTCGCCGTAGGTGACGTCGATGTCGTCGTGCTCGCCGACGTGGGTGGTCACGGCGAGCTCGACGGCGGGCAGGGTGACCGGGTGCACCCGGCCGTTGCGCGGCGGTTCCGCCGTCGGCCGGTACACGAGAACGTGCCCCCGGCCGTCCTCGAACAGAGCGTTGTCGTACAGCCCGCCCGGAGCACCGGTCGGCCGGCGAACCACGGCGTCCAGCTCGGCCATGGCGCCGGCGTACCAGCCGAGCACCTCCTCGTACGCCACGTCGTCCTCGACCGCGGCCACCGTCGTCACCGGAACCGTGCGGAGCTCGACGTCCAACGGGGCCGGCTCCGGTCGGAGCAGCCGGCGCAGCGACACGACCGTGGCGCGAGTCCGTTCCAGCTCCGACTCGAGTCGCTGAAGATGGTCGGCGACGAGGCCGGCACGGGTGCCCGGGTCGGGGGAGCGCAGGATGCGCTGGACGTCGGACAGCGGGAGGTCGAGCTGCCGTAGCCGGTGGATGACCTGGGCGATCGGGATCTGATCCGCCCCGTAGTAGCGGTATCCGGTCGTGGCGTCCACCGTCGCGGGCTCGAGCAGGCCGGCGTCGTGATAGCGGCGCAGGGTGCGCACGCTGAGGTGGGTCAGCCGCGAGAACTCCCCGATCGCCAGCATGGGTGAACTCTGCACCCTCTCCCCGGGGGAGAGTCCAGCGCTTGACCTTCCCCCATCGGACGGCCGCACCGTGGGGCCATGACCACACCGACCAGCATCCAGCCCGACCAGCTCCCGGCCACGATCCGCAGCTACCTGGCTGCGCACGATGCCGGCGACGCGGACACCGCGCTCCGCGCCTTCACGGCCACCGCTGTGGTCGTCGACGACGGCCTCACCTACCGCGGGACCGAGGAGATCCGGCGCTTCCTGGCCAAGGCCGGGGCCGAGTTCACGTACAGGAGCGCCCTCGTCGCCGCGGAGCGCACCGACGACGCGCACTGGGTCGCCACCAAGCACCTGGAGGGCAACTTTCCCGGTGGGGTCATCGACCTGCGCTACCGCTTCACGATGGACGGCGACCTCGTGGCGGACCTCGTCATCGCGCCCTGACCACCGTGGCCTCGTCGTCGTCGGTGTGCGCTGGAACGGGCCGCGCTGCGTACGCCGGATGACGTCGACGACCGGTCAGCTGACGGAGGTGCGTGGCCCGGCGCCCGGCGAGCATCCCGGCATGGCTGCAGACCACGAGCCGCCGGAGCTCGACCAGCTGAACCCGTACGCCCGCATCCTGGCCGACGAGGCGCTCCGTCGGGGCATCCGCGTGGACATCACCGACGCGGCCTTCGGCGAGCTGCAGCTGACCCTCGGCATGCGCAGCGTGTGCACCCGAGAGTCCCTGTCCGAGCTCACCACCGCGGTCGCCATGAGCCGGTGCGACGACAAGCGGGTCACCCGCCGCATCGTGCACCGGGCCGGGGTGCGCGTCGCCGCAGCGGCCGAGGCGCGCGACGGCGACCTGGGGCCCGCGGCGGAGCTCCTGGAACGCTGCGGGGAGGTCGTCGTCAAACCCGCGCGTGGGGAGCAGGGCAAGGGCATCACGGTGGGCGTCCGGGAGCGCGGGCACCTCGAGCAGGCGGTGACGCTGGCGCTCCGGCACTGCCCCGACGTGCTCGTCGAGGAGTGCGTCCCCGGCGCCGACCTCCGGGTCGTGGTCATCGACCACGAGGTCGTCGCCGCGGCCGTCCGGCGCCCGGCGGAGGTGGTGGGGGACGGCGAGCGGGACGTCACGGCGCTGATCCGGGCGGCCAGCCGACGGCGGGAGCGGGCGACGGGAGGGGAGTCGCGCATCCCCCTCGACGAGACCACCCGTGCCGACGTCCGCGCGGCCGGCTGGGGGATGGACGACGTCCCGCCCGCGGGACTGCGGGTCCAGGTGCGCCGCACGGCGAACCTGCACACCGGCGGGACGATCGAGGACGTGACCGACCGGTTGCACCCCCGGATGGCCGCAGCCGCCACGCGCGCCAGCCGCGCCATCGGCATCCCCGTGACCGGCCTGGACTTCCTCGTCCCCGACCTCGACGGGCCCGAGCACGTGTTCATCGAGGCCAACGAACGGCCGGGCCTGGCCAACCACGAGCCCCGGCCCACCGCGGAACGGTTCATCGACCTGCTGTTCCCGGAGACGCGCCGCTGAGGGCGGGCACGACGAGCGGGACGGCGTCCCCACGGCCGGTGACCGTGGGGACGCCTCCTGCCTGGCACCGCCGCCCCGCGACGGAGGACGGCCGGCTCCGTCAGCCCCGGGTCGCGAGGGCCAGCCGTGCGAGCGGGACGAGTGCGGCGCCCTGCACGACGGCCCCGGTGACGCTGACGGCGTTCGGGAACTCGCCGCTGGCGAGCACGAACCCGACGACGGTCACCGCCGCCGGCCACCAGCCGATCGCGCGACGGGAGCGGTGCATGGCGACGGCGAGCGCCACGGTGCCCACGATGGCGCAGACGAGCAGCCACCCGACCGGGTCGATGATCGCCCCTTGCAGCCGGACGAAGGCAGCGACCCCGCCCGGCCGGACGGCGCCGTCCTCGACCATGGCGAGCGCGGCCAGCCGGAGCCCGACGAACGCGCCCCCACCGACCGCCCCCAGGGCCAGCAGCGCCGCGGACAGCGCGGAGGCGATCGGCGAGGTGCGCCGGAGGACCACCGCGGCGAGCGCGCCGACGGCCACCATCGTGGTCATCGCGAGCGCGTAGGCGAGCGTCGAGGCGACCATCGCGCCGCTGTCGGCGGCGACGGCGGTCAGGTACACCTCGGCGTCCTGGCGCGGTAGCCCGGCGCTGTTGAGCGCGTACTGCGCGGCCATGGCGACCGGCGACACCAGCGCGGCGCCGGCCAGGGCGGCCCGCCGCCATCCCCGGGCGCGGTGGGTGGGTGCGGCCGGCGCGGCGTCCCGGGTGCTGGCGCCGGTGACGACCGCCTGGTCCGGTGCGCTGAGCTCCGAGCCCATCCGGATCTCGGTCGTCGGTGCGGGGGTGCTGACGTGCTGGGTCATGGCGAACTCTCCAGGTCGTCTCGACGGCGGGGGTGCCGTGCGAGCTGCCGGAAGGCTCCGGGCCGCGACGTCCTGCCGTCATCGGACGCCGGTCCCGATCGGGTGCAGGACCGCCGTCCCTCCCACTCGGGACGCCCTCTGCTGAGAACATCCCGGCATGCACCCGCGCTCCGCGTCCGGTGATCGCCGCCGGCACCCGTGGCACCGCCTGGCCACCGCCGGCGGTGCGGCGTGCGTCGCGCTGGCGGCGGCCACCCTGGTGCTGCAGCTGCTGCCGGCTGACGGGCCGGACTACCCAGCCGGGGGTGCGCTGCGCGGGGTCCTGGCCGGGATCGCCTACGGCGCCCTCGGCGCCGTCGTCGCGGCCCGCCTGCCGCGCACGCCGGTCGGCTGGCTGATGGTCGTCGTGGGCCTGAGCAACGCCGTGTCGTCGTTCAGCGGCTCGCTGGCGCACCTGCTGCTCACCGGCACCCCCGGGGACCAGGTGGGCGCGCTGCTGTACTGGGTCGCCGGCTTCACCTGGGTGCCGGGCTACACGCTGGTGCCCTCGGTGCTCCTGCTCCTCTTGCCCACCGGATCCCTGCCGTCACCGCGCTGGCGATGGGTGGCGGGCGTGTCGGTCCTCGCCACGGTCACAGCCACCGTGGCGTGGGCGGTGACGCCCTACGACCAGCGCGACATCCCACCCCCCGTGTTCTACGGCGAGCTCGACCACCCGGTGGCCGTCGACGGCGCCTGGACCGTCGTGAGCGCCACCCTGCCCGTCGTGGTGCTCGCCGCGCTGCTCGGGATCGCCTCGCTCGTGCTGCGCCTGCGCCGGGCGTCGGGGCAGGAGCGCGACCACGTGGTCCTCGTGGCCGCCGGCGCCGTGGCGACGCTGGCGCTGCTGGTGGCGGGCTGGTTCCTGCCGGTCGCCTCGGCCGCCTTCGTCGCGGCGGCCATGGTGCCGCTCCCGGCCGCCATCACCTACGCCATGGTCCGCCGCCGGCTGTGGGACCTCGACGTCGTGGTCAACCGGGCGCTGGTCTACGGAGCGCTCTCCGTGCTGACGCTGGCCGCGTACGGCGGCCTCCTGGCAGTGCTCACCGGGCTGGCGCAGCGGGTGACGGAGGACTGGGACCTCCTCCTGTTCGTGCTCGCCGCGATGGTGGTGCAGCCGCTCAAGGACCGCGTGCAGCGGACCGTGAACCGGCTGCTCTACGGCCAGGCCGACGAGCCGCACGCGGGCGTGTCCCGGCTGGCGGAACGGCTGGCGTCCGCCAGTTCACCGAGCGCCGTGCTCCCGACGGTGGTGGACGTGGTGGCGCGGACCCTGCGGCTCCCGTACGCCGAACTGCGCGTCGCCCACCACGGCGTGGTCGTGCACGGACGCCGCGACCCGCGGGCGGAGACGCTCACCGTGCCGCTCGTCTACTCCGGCCGCTCGGTGGGGGAGCTCGTGGTCGCCGTGCCACCCGGTGGCCTCGGTGAGCGCGGGCGCAGGTTGCTGGAGGAGCTGGCCCGCCACACCGCCGTGGCGGCGCACGCCACCGCGCTCCAGGCGGAGCTGCACCGCTCCCGCGAGCACATCGTGACCTCGCGCGAGGAGGAGCGCCGGCGGCTGCGCCACGACCTGCACGACGACCTCGGCCCCGGCTTGGCCGCCACCGCCATGCAACTGGACGTCGCCGTCGATCTCGTGCACACCGACCCCGACCGCGCCGCCGCGGTTCTCGAGGCCGCTGCCGGATACCTGCGGGACAGCGTCTCCGGCGTCCGGCGCATCGTCGACGACCTGCGGCCGGCCGCGCTCGACGACCTCGGCCTGGTGTCGGCCGTGCAGGCGATGGCGGAACGCCTGCGCACCGCCGGGGTGGAGGTCACGGTGACGGGGGAAGGACCGCTGACCGGACTGTCGGCGGCGGCCGAGGTCGCCGCGTACCGGATCACCGGGGAGGCGCTGGCAAACGTGGCAAAGCATTCGGGGGCCCAGCACGTCGACGTGCGCCTCGCGCACGAGGACGGGGTGATCACGGTGCGCGTAGCCGACGACGGGATCGGGCTGCCGCGGCAGGCGACGGCCGGGGTGGGGCTCACCTCGATGCACCAGCGGGCCACCGAGCTGGGCGGGACGTGCACCGTCACCGGTGGCAGCGGCGGCACGACGGTCGTCGCGACGCTGCCTGCGGACCACCACCCCACGGCTCCGGTCCCGGAACGGCTCGCGGAGGTCGCGACGTGACCGCGCAGCTCTCCGTCCTCGTGGCCGACGACCACCCGATGTTCCGCGCCGGCATCGCCGCGCTCGTCGACGCGCTGCCGTGGGCCCGCGTGGTGGGGCAGGCGGCCGACGGCGACGAAGCGATCGCGCTGGCCCTCACCGAGCGGCCCGACGTCGTCCTGATGGACCTGCACATGCCGGGCACCAACGGGCTCGAGGCGATCCGGACGCTGGCCAGCGAACTGCCCGCTGCGGCGTGCCTGGTGCTCACGATGGTCGAGAACGACGACACCGTCGCCGCGGCCCTCCGTGCGGGCGCGCGCGGCTACCTGCTGAAGGGGGCGAGCCGGCAGGAGATCACCCGGGCGCTCGAGGCGGTGGGGCACGGCGAGGTGATCCTCGGCGCGGCGGTCGGTCCAGCGGTGCTCACGCGGCTCATGACCCGTACCGAGCGGTTGACGCCGTTCCCGCAGCTGACCGAGCGGGAGCACGAGGTGCTCGACCTGGTCGCCCGCGGGTTGAGCAACGGGGAGATCGCCCGCCGCCTCTACCTGTCGGAGAAGACCGTGCGCAACGTCGTGTCGACGGTGTTGACGAAGCTGCCCGCAGAGTCCCGGCCCCAGGCGATCGCGATGGCTCGTGACGCCGGTCTCGGCGGTGCGGAACTCCCCTGAGAGGCGCGCGGCCCCTTCTTCCCCAGGGCTGGTCGGCCGCCGGAGCGCCTGCCCTGCCGGCCGGCACCTCCAAGTGGCCCGAGGCGGATCAGCGCGGGGCCACGCCGACGCGCGCCAGCCCGAGGGTGCGCTCCAGAACGCGGAACCGGTAGGCCGCGCTCAGGACGGCGAACCAGACCAGCAACGCCGGCAGCACGGTGAAGAACACCGGGTCCGCGGCGCCGGTGAGCCCGAAGTAGTCGCTGACGGCAGGGATGAACAGGCTGCCGGTGAAGACCGCGGCCAGCACGGCGACGAGCACGGCCGGGCGTCTGTCGCCGTCGGGCCGGGTCCACGCCGCGAACAACCGGCTCGGTGGCCGCAGGAACAGGATGAGCAGGAACGCGGCGAAGGAGACGAACGTGGAGAGGGCCGTCTGGGCGCCGATGGTCGCCGCCGCCTCGGCGAACCCGACGTCGTCCGACGAGAGCCCGGTGTAGCGCTCGAACGCGGCGAGCACCTCCTCGGGGGTGCCGGAGCGGCTCAGGCCTTCGAACAGGAACGTGTAGTGGTAGGCGTACAGCGCCACCCCGCCGGCGGCCGTGGTCACCGCCGCGGGGACGACGAACCGCCCCAGGTTCGCCAGCAGGTGCGGGTCGGGTGCGATCGGATGCGCCCACGCCGTCAGGAACAGCGTCGGCACCCCCACGGTGAGCAGGGTCAGCCCGACGTTGGCCGGTGAGTACGGGAAGCCCAGCCCCAGCATGGTGACGGCGAGGATCACCAGACCCTGGGTGCTGACCCGGGCCAGGAACACCTGCATCGAGGTGCCGATGCCGTTGATGATCCGGCGCCCCTCGTGCTGTGCGGGCCGCAGCGCCGCGAGCGAGTCGTCGGTCAGCACGATGTCGGCGACGTCGCGAGCGACGGCGCTGCCGCTCTTCATCGCCACCCCGACGTGGGCCCGCTTGAGGGCGCGGGCGTCGTTGACGCCGTCCCCGATCATGGCGACGTAACGTCCCTGCCGGCGCAGCGACTCGACGAGCCGCTCCTTCTGCTCCGGGGCGATGCGGCCGAAGACCGCCGCCCGCCGGACGACCCGGTCCAGCTCGGGGTCGGACAGACCGTCGAGCTCGGCACCGGCCACCGGGACCCCGGCGTCCAGGCCGGCCTGCCGGGCCAAGGCCGCCACCGTGCGCGGGTCGTCGCCGGAAACGACCTTGAGGTCGATGCCGTCCCTCGCGAACCCCGCGATGGTCTCCGGCACGTCGGGCCGCAGCTCGTCGGCGAGGGAGACGACGGCGACCGGCTCGAGAGCAGGTAGCTGCGGCCGCCCGGCGGGGTCTCGGACAGGGGTGTCCGCGTCGGCGCGGGCGACGACGAGCACCCGGAGCCCTTGCGCGGTCAGGTCGCCGACGGTGTCGGTCAGCGCGGGACCGGAGAGGTGCGGACCCAGCCGGTCGGGCGCGCCCAGCACGTAGAGCCCCTCATCGGTGCGCAGCGCGCTCCACCGCAGGGCCGACGAGAAGGGGATCTCGTCGCGCACCGCCCACGTCTCGCCGGGCAGGGCGCCGGCCAGCGCCGTGGTGGTGAGGTTGGGCGCCGACGTGCTGCGGGCCATGGAGCCGACCAGCAGGCCGGCCACCTCGGACGTGATCCCGCCGACCGGCTGCACCGCCGCGAGGCCGAGCCGACCGGTCGTCAGCGTGCCGGTCTTGTCCGTGCAGACGACGTCGACGTTGCTGACCGACTCGACGGCGTTCACCTGCTGCACGAGGGCGCCGCGGCCGCTGCTCCTGGCCGCGCCCACGGTGTAGGCGACGGTCACGAGGAAGAACAAGCCGTAGGGGACCAGCCCCGAGAGCACCGCGGTGGTCTGCACGACCCGGACCAGGGAGAACCCCTCGAGCGCCGCCTGGAACAGGATCGTCACGCTCATCAGCGCGACGAGGAGCATCACCAGCCGGACGACGAAGTCGATGCGGTCCTGCAGGGGCGTCCGGTCGGTGCTGGACCGCCGTGCGTCCGCGGTCAGCCGGCTGGCGTAGCTGGCCGCGCCGACGTCCCGGGCCAGCTGGTACCCCTCGCCGCCGACGCAGAAGCTCCCCGACAGCAGGTCGTCGCCGGGAACCTTGTGCAGCGGTTCGGACTCCCCCGTCAGCAGCGACTCGTCGACGTCGACCCGGCCGCCGTCGAGCACCGGCCCGTCGACGACGAGCTGGTCGCCGGGGCGCACGTGGACGGCGTCACCGCGGACGACGTCCTCCGGGGTCACCTCGACGTCCCGCCCGTCGCGGACGACGGTGACCCGGGTGCGGTCGAGCAGCTGCAGCCGGTCGAGCTTGCGCCGGGCGCGGATTTCCTGCGCGGCGCTGATCGCGGCGTTGAGCAGGCCGAGGCCGACGCTGGTGAAGGCGTCGCTGTAGCGGCCCAGCGCGAGCAGCGCGGCGCCGATGACGAACAGGATGACGTTGAAGAAGGAGAAGACGTTCGTGCGGATGATCCGGGCATAGCCGCGGGACGAGCCGCTCACGGCGACGTTGCCCTCGCCCCGCCGCCGTCTGGCCTCGGCTTCCCGCTGGGTCAGGCCCAGGGAGACGTCGTCGCCCAGCGCGGGGCCGGACTCCTGCACAGCCATGCGGCTCGACCTCCGTCATCCGGCCCGACCGGCCGCGCCCCTCCCGAGTCTGCCGGGCGCGGCAGGCAGCCGCCGCCCGGCGCCGGTTCTCGGCCGGTGTGCACCGGCACGGGGGGAGGGGACGTCCACTTCCTCCGGCTCGGACGACCGGAGTCCTCCCTCGAGCCGTGGGCGGAAGAAGGTCAGGCCGCGGCGGTGGCGCGCGTGGCGTCGCCGAGCCAGGCCACGACCTCGTCGCGGTAGGGGGCGATGCCCTTGTATTCCGCGATGTCGGCCGGGAGCTCGTCGACGACCGCCGCCAGCTGCTCGCCCCAGCCGGGGACCATGACGATCTCGTCCAGCGGCGCCATGTACGTGCGGATGTTGAACGTCAGCGTGCCGGTCAGGGGCAGACGGGTCAGGTGCTCCAGTTCGATGCGCAGCTGCAGCCGCCCGAAGTCGCCGTCGCGCACCAGTCGGGGGATGTCGGCGTCCCACTCCGGCTTGACCTCCAGGCTGATGTCCCGGCGCGGGGACCCATGCGCGGAGAAGGTCCAGTTGACCCGGCGGTAGGTCTGGTCGGCCGTGATGCCGCGCATGAACCGCGTGGCGCGGCTGGTCACGCCGTCCTCGTTGAGCCGCGGCACGGGTCCGTGGATCTCGTCGAGGTGCATGCCGATGTCGAACTTCACCGACCACGCGGCGGCCCAGGTCACCAGCGCGGCGTCGAACCACAGCCGGCCGCCGCGGTCGCTGACCATGAGGATGTCGTCGGGTACCTGGCAGCCGATCCAGGTGAGCGGGTCGGTCGGCAGCGTGGCGGCGTCGCCCAGGACGAACGACTGCTCGATGCCGAGGAGGTCGTTGCGCCAGCCGAACGCCCCGGAACCGAGGTCGGCCAGGTGCATGGCGTCGGGGCGGGCGACCACCAGCTCACCGAGCAGGTGCAGGAGCATGTCCCAGCACGCCGGCTCCATGTGCGGGAGCACCTGCCGCCGCCCCGGGTCGCGGGCGAGCACGTCGCGGCGCAGCGCCATCTGCTCGACGTAGTCGTCGCCCAGGTCGACGACGTGCTCCCCCCAGGACCCGGCGGGCGTCTCGACGCGCCGGCGGGCGGGCTCGACGTTGACCGTGTACCGGAAGGTCCGGTCGGCGGGGGCGAAGGGCCAGGGCAGCCGCGTCAGATCGCTCACAGGTCCAGCTCCAGGTGGGTGTCGGCCGCCCGCGACACGCAGGCGAGCAGATGGGTCGAGGACTGCCGGTCGGACTCGTCCAGGACCAGGTCCCGGTGCTCCACGCGGCCGGCGGCCACGGGGACCAGGCACTGGCCGCAGACGCCCTGCCGGCACATGTTCGGGACGTCGACGCCGGCGCCGAGCACCGCGTCGAGCAGGCTGGTGCCGCTGGGCACGGGGAGCTCCCGGCCGCTGCGCCGCAGCCGGGCGGTGAACGGCCGGCCGGGGGAGCGCTCCGGGGCCTGGAAGTGCTCGAGGTGCACCCGGGCCGGTGGCCAGCCGGCCGACCGCGCCGTCGCGGTGAACAGGTCCAGGACGGCGGCCGGGCCGCAGGCGTAGGCGTGCGTGCCCCAGGGCTGGACGGCCATCCGCTCGCGCAGCGCGCCGGTGAGGGCCGCCCGGCCCTGCGCCTCCACCAGGTCGGGGCCGGCGAGCTCGCGCACCTCCTGCAGGTGGGCGGCCTCGCCCGGGCGGTAGCCGTAGACCACCTCCACGGGGCGTCCCCACGCCCGGGCGGCCGCCAGGTGCGACAGGATCGGCGTGACCCCGATGCCGGCCGCGACGAGGAACGCCTTCCGCGCGGCCAGTTCCGGCCGGAACGCCGAGCGGGGCGGCTCGACCGGCAGCAGGTCGCCGACCTGCAGCGCGTCGTGCAGCCAGGCCGAACCCCCGTCGTCCCCCGTGCGCAGCACCGAGATCCGGTAGTCGCGCGGGGCGATGCCGGAGCCGGTGAGGGAGTACGCGTTGCGGGTGCCGCCGGCGGTGACCACCAGATGGCTGCCGGGCGCGTACCCGGGCAGCGGCCGGTCGTCCGGGTCGGCCAGCACGATCTGCCGCACCCGGTCGGTCACCGCCTCCACCCGTGCGACCCGCAGCGGCCGCGTCGCCAGGACGCTCATCCGGCGTCCCCGGCCCCCGCCACCGCGGAGGCGAGGTAGCTGCCCCGGTGCCCCGAGGCGTGCTCGTGCACCTCGAGCCGCAGGCCGCACCCGGGGCAGCCGACCTCCGCACCGGGCGCGACCGCCAGCCGCGCGGTGGTCTCGCAGTGGACGCAGAACACCGGGATCGGCCCCCGATCGACGGCGAAGGCGGTGATCTCCTCGGGCAGCAGCCCCCTCCCGCGGGCCAGGGCGACGAGGGCGAGGACATCGGCCTCGGGCCCGGCCACCAGCACCCGGCCGCCGACGTGCATCCCGTCGAGGCGGCGGGCGAGCGCCGGAGCGGACGACGCGTCCACGCCCGGGAGCCCCCAGCGCCGCACCGGCCGGCCGTGCTCCCGCGCCTCGGCCGCCCACCGGTCGACGACCTCCGCGGCGCGGCCGCCGACCTGCACGAGGAGGAACGCGCGGCCCGCGGGGTCCGGCGCCGGCGGCTGCGCCGGCCACGACGGCACGCTCGTGCGGCGCGGCCGGAGCTGCTCACCGGTCAGGACGGCGGTCACGCCGCACCGCGCAGCCACGCGACCGCGGCGGAGCGGAAGCGGGTGAGGCCCTTGTAGTCGGCCATGTCGTCCGGCAGCTCCTCGAGGACGGCGGCGAACCGGTCCCGCCACGCGGGCACCCGCGCCAGGTCCTCCAGCGGCAGCAGGTAGGTGCGGATGAGGAACAGCACCGCCCCGGAGCTGGGCAGGCGGACCAGGTGCTGGACCTCCACGCGCAGGTGAAGCCGAGCGCCGAGGTCCTGCTCCAGCACCAGCCGGCGGTCGGGGCCCCACTCGGGGTAGGTCTCGGTCGCGGTGTCCAGCCGCCGGCCCACGGTGATCGTCCAGTTCGTGCGGCGGTAGGCCTCGCCGGGCTGGAGCCGCATGAGGAACTGGTGGGCGCGCTCGATGACGCCCTCCGGGTGCACCCGCGGCACCGGGCCGTGGATCTCGGGGAAGCTCATGCCGACGTCGAAGCGCATCGACCAGTCCGCGGCCGCGGTGACGACGCCGGCGTCGGCCCACAGCGCGCCCTCGCGCTGGTCCAGGAGCACGAGGTCGTCCTGGACCTGCGGTGCGAGGAACTCCAGCGGCGCGGACGGCAGCGTCGCGTCGTCGCCGAAGGTGAACTCCTGGTCGACGTCCAGCAGCGCGTTGCGCCAGCGCCAGCGGTCCCCGCCGAGGCGGTCGAGCGCGAACGCGTCCGGGCGGGCCCGCTGGAGCTCGCCCATCACATAGAGCATCGCGTCCCAGGCGGCCGGCCTCATGTGCGGCAGCTCCTGCAGCCGGGTCGGGTCCGCGGCCAGCAGGGCGGCGCACTCGGCACCGTCGGAGGCGTAGTGCTCGTCGACGTGCAGCACGTGCTCGCCCCAGCTGCCGGCGGCGGTCGGCCGCGGTGCGAGCGCCGGCTCCACGTTGGTGCTGTACCGGTAGGCGTCGGTCGGGAAGGGGAAGGGGAACGAGGTGATGCGGGCGGGCAGGGCCCGGTCGCGGATGTCGATGGCAGTCACAGGTCGAGCTCCAGGGTGGGGCCGGTGCTGCGGGAGACGCAGCACATGACGCTGTCGGCGGCGGCCTTCTCGGCCTCGCTGAGGAAGAGGTCGCGGTGCAGGGGGGAGCCGGAGACGACGGGGACGCGGCACTCGCCGCAGACGCCCTGCCGGCACAGGTTGGGCACGGGGACGCCGGAGATCTCGAGGGCCTCCAGCAGGGTCACCCCCGAGGGGACCGTGACCCGCCTGCCGGACCGGGCGAGGGTGACCTCGAAGGGGTCGCCCGGGTCGAGCGCGGCGGCGGAGAAGCGCTCGGTGTGCACCCGCGCCTCCGGCCAGCCCAGCCGATCCGCCGTCCCGAGCACCGTGTCGAGGAGGGCGGCCGGCCCGCAGGCGTAGAGGTGCGTGCCGAGCGGGGCGGCGGCGAGGGCGGCCTCGATGCGTTCCACGAAGCCGGCCACGTCCGGGTGCTCCTCCAGGCGCGGGCCGCAGAGGGCTCGCAGCTCGTCCAGGTGCGCCCCGGCGCCGGGGCGGTAGCCGTAGAGCAGCGTGAAGTCCCGGTGCCAGCGGGCCGCGGCGCGGGCGTGCGACAGCAGCGGCGTGATGCCGATGCCGCCGGCGACGAGCAGGTGGTGCCGCGCGGTGGCGACCGGGGCGAACGCGCTGCGCGGCCCGTCGGCGGCCACGATGTCGCCGACCGCCAGCTCGTGGACCCACCGCGAACCGCCGGACCCGTCGGGGCAGAGCAGCACCGAGACCGAGTAGCTCTCCGGCGCGATGCCCGAGCCGGTCAGCGAGTAGGCGTTGCGCCGGTCGCCGCAGTGCAGCACCAGGTGGCTGCCGGGCGGGTAGGCGGCCAGCGGTCCGCCGTCGGCGGGGACGAACTCGACCGTCCGGATGCCGGCTGCCGCGTCCCGCACGTCGGTCACCCGGAGCCGGCGGGTGCCCGGCCCGGCGTGCACCGCGGTCTCCGCGGGCGCCGGCGGGGCCATCGCGGTCATGCCGGCACCCCCGTCGGCGCGGCGTCCTCGGCGTCCACCATGAAGCCGAGGTAGGCGCCCAGCCGCCGGGAGACGTGGTGGTAGACGTGCAGCGTCCGCCCGCAGCCCCCACACGTGCAGGTCGCGCCGATCGCGGCGGAGGTCTCCGTCTCGTGCGCGCAGTGGGCGCAGTGGACCCGGCGGGTGGGGATCCCCGTCACGTGGGTCAGCACCTCGGCCGGGACGGCCCCGAGCCGGAGGGCGCGGGCGCGGGCCCGGAGGACGCCGTCCTCCGGGCCCGCCACGAGCAGCCGCCAGCCGACCAGGGCCTCGCTCGCGCGGGCGTCCACCCAGGCCAGCGCCTCGGCGGTGGTGCGCGCCCGGAGCACGCTCACCGCCGCCCCGGCGGCCGCCGCCTCCGCCGCCCAGGCGGAGACGACGGGGCCGGCGGCCTCGTCCAGGCCGAGGACGGCGGCGCTCCGGATGCCGTGGGGGAGGGCCGGCGGAGCGGCTGCCCACCGCGGCACGCTGGTGTGCTCGATCGCCATGCCGATCAGGGAGCGAAGGACCGCTGGCCGGTGTAGAAGCCCAGCGCCCGGTCGGGGGTCTCGAAGCGGATCCGCGAGCCCTTCGGGAAGAACAGCACGTCCTTGGGGCGGGCGACCACCTGCGTGCCGCTGTCGAGGTCGGTGAGGTGGAACTCGCCCTCCACCACGACCTTCATCTCGTCGTAGGTGTAGGTGTAGTCCAGCGGCTCGCCGGCGAGCAGTTCGAAGAACCCCGAGCACAGCTCCGAGCCCCCGGGGTTGGCGAACGTGTCGCCGATGGCGGCGTTGACGCCGGGGACCTCCATGCTCGGGAGGTCCTGGTAGGTGCCGCTCGCATGTCCGAAGACGATGGTGCCGGTGGTGGTCATGTCCGCCTCCTCAGCGCGGGTCCGGCCGGGCGGCCGATCCCTGTGGGTGGACGACATGTAACGTCAGTGGACGATCCGATGGGTGTCGGTGCTGTAACGAGTGGGTGACGGCAGTCGCCCACGGTCGCGGGGGCGCCCCTCCCGTCCGGGTCATGCGGTCGCGGCGGCGCCCGCTGGGGGGCTCTCGGGGCCCCTATGCTCGCGCCGTGGAGGCCACCCCCGAGCCCGGCGGGCTCGACGACGCGCCCGGCGGTCAGCTGGAGGACGTCATCGCGATGCGCGTCCGCGAGTTCCGGCTGGCCAAGGGTGTCTCGCTGGCCGAGCTCGCGCGGAGCACCGGGCTGAGCAAGGCGATGCTGTCGAAGATCGAGCACGCCCAGACCTCCTGCAGCCTGTCCAGCCTGGCGCGGTTGGCCGAGGCGCTGGCGGTCCCGGTCACGGCGCTGTTCCGTGGCGTGGACGCCGAGCGTGAGGCGGTCTTCACCCCCGCCGGCCACGGCGCGCAGATCGTCCGGCGGGGCAGCAACGTCGGTCACCTCTACCAGCTCCTGGGGGCGCTGCGCGGGGAGCACAAGCGGCTGGAGCCGCTGCTGGTCACCCTCACGGAGGCCAGCGAGGTCTTCCCGCTCTTCCAGCACCCGGGCACCGAGTTCATCTACGTCCTCGAAGGTGCGCTGACCTACGGCCACGGGGAGGCCCGCTACGAGATGCGTCCCGGCGACTCGCTGGTCTTCGATGGCGAGGGGCCGCACGGGCCGGTCGAGCTGACCGAGCTGCCCATCCGCTTCCTGACCGTCACCGGCTACGGGCACGTCGTCTAGATGTACCCGGCCATCAGGTTGGTGCCAGACGGCTGATCGGGGGCTTGCCGCCGAGTGCGCTGTGACGGCGTCGAGTGTTGTAGTCCTCGATCCACGGGGCAAGGGCGGCAGCGCGCTCATCGTTGCT